>NZ_JACHIA010000017.1 GCF_014202995.1 Longimicrobium terrae | reverse complement strand
TCCATGGACGGTCTGTTTACCCGGCTCTGCGCAAAAGCTTCGCTTCACAACGCCTGCATCTTGATCAACAGGCAGCTAGGACGACAGCCGCTCGCTTTTGCCGATCTGCTCGGCTGGTGAGAAACTCACACCAAGCGTTTCAGTCGCCCCTGGATTGCCGCAGAGCCGAAATCCGCCGCGGCCCGCGAAGGCGGACTTCGTGCTTTTCCAGCGGCGAATTCATTCGCTCCTGGATGGCCGGGGCGTGCTCCCGGCTTCGCCGTGCGGAACCGCGCGGACGGTGCCGGTGGTGATGGTGCGCAGCACGCCGTCGCGGCCGCGGACCAGCAGCCCGCCGCCGGACGCGATCCCCAGCGCGGTGCCCTCCGTTTCCTGCGGCCCGGTCACGCGCACCTCGCGCCCGTCCAGCGCGTCACGCCTGCGCAGCGCATCCAGCAGCGCGCCCCCCAGCTGCGCGGGCGGCCGGGCCAGCGCCCGCGCAATCGCGCCCGCCACCGCGCCCGCCACGTGCACCCGCGGCGGCGCCCATCCCGCCACGATGCGCAGCGACGTCGCCGTCTCCCGCACCTCCGGCGCAAAATCTCCCGGTGCGTGCAGCACGTTCATCCCGATCCCCACGATCACCGCGCCGGGCCCCGCCGCGTCCCAGCTTCCCTCGCACAGAATGCCGGCGAACTTGCGCCCGGCCAGCTGCAGGTCGTTGGGCCACTTGATCATGGCCGTCGCCGGGCGCGCGAACGCATCCAGCGCCTCCGCCGCGGCCAGCCCCACCAGAATGGGCAGCAGCCCCGGCGCGGGAAGCTCCGCCGGGCGCGCCACCACCGACATCCAGATCCCCAGCCCCGGCGGCGACTCCCACTGTTTGCCGCCACGGCCGCGCCCCGCCGTCTGCTCCTCGGCGACGACCACCGTCCCGTGCGGCGCACCGGAATCCGCCAGCGTGCGCGCCATGTCGTTGGTGCTGCCGACCACCTGCCGCGCGTGCACCTGCGGAAGCGTCCACGCGGCCGCGAGTTCGGCGCCGGTGCGCCCCTCCCAGCGTCCCGTCGCCCCCGTCACTCCGCCGCGCGAAGCTGCAGGGACAGGTCCAGCGCGGGCGCCGAGTGCGTCAGCGCACCGATGGAGATGAAGTCCACCCCAGTTTCCGCGTACGAGCGGATCGTTTCCAGCGTGATCCCGCCAGACGCTTCCGTTTCCGGCCGCGGGTCGTGCGCGTGGACGATCTCCACGGCCTGCCGCATCAGCACCGGGCTCATGTTGTCGAACATGATGCGGTCCGCGCCGGTGCGCAGCGCCTCGCGCACCTCCTCCAGCGTCGTCGTTTCCACCTCCACCCGTAGCCCGCGGTCATTGCGGGCGCGCACCGCATCCACCGCCGCCGTGATTCCCCCGGCGGCGGCGATGTGGTTGTCCTTGATCATCACCATGTCGTGCAGGCCCACGCGGTGGTTGGCGCCGCCCCCCGCGACCACCGCCGCCTTTTCCAGCAGGCGCATCCCCGGTGTCGTCTTTCGCGTGTCGATGACGCGCGCGCCCGTGCCCTCCACCGCGGCGACGTAGCGGTGCGTGACGGTAGCGACGCCGGACAGGCGCTGCAGAAAGTTGAGCGCCGTCCGCTCCGCCGTCAGGATGGACCGCGCGGAGCCGCGGATCACCATCGCCAGGTCGCCGGAAAGGAGCGCGGTGCCGTCCGGCGCGGAAACGTCGATTTCCAGCGACGGATCCACGCGGCGGAAGGCCTCGACGGCCACCTCGGAGCCGGCGATGGTCCCCGCCGCCTTGGCCACGATGCGCGCCTCGGCCCGGCGCTCCTCGGGAACGGTCCACAGCGTGGTGAAATCGCCATCCCCCACGTCTTCCGTCAGCGCCGCGTCAATCAGCGCGCTTGCTTCGGCGGACAGCGCCATCAGTCGTCTCTCCCCGCGGCCATCTCGGGCGCGACCGCGGCGGCCGGCCCGTCGATGATCCGCTGATAGTATCTCTCGTATTGCGGCACGATGGTGTCTGCGGCGAACCGGTCCACCGCGATCCGCTTGGCGTCCTCGCTCATCCGCGACCAGCGCGCGGGATCGGAAAGGATGTCGACCGCGGCGGAGGCCATCGTCTCCACGTCGCCGATGTCGCCCAGGTGGCCGGTCACGCCCTCTTCGACGACCTCGGGAATGCCGCCTGCGCGCGTGGCGACCACGGGCGTGCCGCTCGCCATCGCCTCCAGCGCGACCAGGCCGAACGACTCCGATTCCGACGGGAGCAGAAGCAGGTCCGCGCACGCCATCAGTTCCGCCACCGAGTCCTGCTTGCCCAGAAAGATGACGCGGTCGCTGATCCCCAGCGCCTCCGCCTCGGCCGTGGCCAGCGGCCGGTCCGGCCCGTCGCCCACGAACACCAGGCGCGAGGGAACGGACCGGTTCAGCCGCTCAAAGATGCGCACCACGTCGCGGATCCGCTTGACCGGGCGGAAGTTGCTGACGTGCAGGACGAGCATTTCCCCCGGCCGCACCAGCGCGTCCTTGTGGCAGGGGTGCCGCGCGCGGTCGTACAGGCGCGGGTCGATGAAGTTGTAGATGACCTCGATGTCGTCCGCGGGGATGGCGAAGTGGTCTACCGTTTCCCGCTTCAGATAGTCGGAAACGGCGGTGATGCCGTCCGACTTGCCCATGCTGAACTTGGTGATGTCAAACCAGCTGCGCTCCTGACCCACGAGCGTGATGTCGGTGCCGTGCAGCGTGGTGACGATCTTGAGCGGATGGCTGGCGCCCAGCATTTCCTTGGCGATCCACGCCGACGTGGCGTGCGGAATCGCGTAGTGCACGTGCAGCAGATCCAGCCCGTGGCGCAGGGTGGTCTCGTGCATGGCCGCGGAAAGCGCGAGCGAGTAGTTGTGGTGCTCGAACAGCGGGTAGCGCGCGGTTTCTACCTCGTGAAAGTAGATGCGCTCCATGAAGTGCGGCAGGCGGAACGGCTGGGCGTACGAGATGAAGTGGATCTCGTGCCCGCGCTGCGCCAGTTCAATGCCCAGTTCCGTCGCGACCGCACCAGAGCCGCCGTACGTGGGATAACAGGTGATGCCGATCTTCACAGAAGTGCGTGAGTGCGGGGTGCGTGAGTGCGTCAGTGCGAAACCGCGCCGGCGCCACCTCAGTCGTCGTTCGGAGCGCCGGGTTCGTCGTTCGCCATGCCCGCCCGCCAGTGCTGCTCGATCTCATTCGCAAGCTCCGCGCGCGGCCGCGTGGCATCCAGCCAGACCGCGCCCGGAGGGAGCTGCGTGCGAAACCACGTGCGCTGGCGCTTGGTGTACGATTTGGTGTTCTTCGCCACCTCGGCCAGTGCGTCGGGCAGGGTGCGCTCGCCGCGGAAATGGGGCATCAGCTCCGCGTAGCCGTGCGCGTTCAGCCCAGGCGCGGCTTCGCCGTAGCGGTCGATGAGCGTGCGCACTTCATCCAGCAGCCCGCCGTCCACCATCTCCCCGATGCGCCGGTCGATGCGCTCGTGCAGCAGGTCGCGCGGCACGTCCAGCACAAACGGGAGCACGGGGACGGGCTCCTCCAGCGGGCCGGAATTGCGGTGCCACCAGCTGATCGGGCGGCCGGTGAGCAGCGGCACCTCCAGCGCGCGCATCAGCCGCTGGCGGCCGCCCCAGTGCCGGAAGCGTTCCGCGGATTCGGGATCGTGCACTTCCAGCCACCGGTGCAGCGTCGCGTCATCCATGCGCTCCATCAGCGCGGTGATGCGAGCGCGCGGTTCCGGCGGCAGCTCCGGCGCCTGAAAGATGGGATGCGTAAGGGCGCGAAGAAAGAACCCGGTGCCGCCCACCAGCAGGGGCACCCGGTTTCTCTGCCGGATTTCGGAGATTTTCGCCCGCGCGTACTCCGCCCAGCGCGCGGCGTTGAAGCGCTCCGCGGGATCGGCGATGTCGATGCCCCAATGGGGGATATCGCCCCGCTCCTCCGCCGTGGGCTTCGCCGTGCCGATGTCCATCCCGCGGAACACCGAGCGCGAGTCCATGGAAATGATTTCGCCGTCCAGCCGCCGCGCGATCTCGATCGATAGCGCGGTCTTGCCAGATGCGGTCGGGCCGACGAGGGCGAGCGCCGCGTACGTCACCGGCACGCCGGTGTCGGATGATGATGAGATGCGCCCGACGGCAGTCCAGGAGCGGGGGAGCGAGGGGGATTATGAGCGTGGGACGGTTGATGACAAACGGCGCCGGAGTGCCGCCCAGGAGCGAATGAATTCGCCGCTGGAGAAGCACGAAGTCCGCCTTCGCGGACTGCGGCGGCGGACATGGGTGCGTTCAGCGGCGTTGGAACCGGGGAGAGTAGATCCTTCGGTCGCGCCCTGTTTCCGCGCCGGTGCAAGTCCGGCGCGCGCTCCCTCAGGATGACATGGTTTTGCGCGGAGGCGAGGCTGGGGCGCTCACCCACGCGTCCGGAGCACATGCCGCAACGCGGCCTTGCGGGGTGCGCGAAGCGCATCCGCATGCGCAACGCAGCATCATCCTGAGCAGGCGCGGCGGAGCTCATCGGCCCAACCAAATCCCGCCCCCACCCCATGTCGTCCTGAGAAGGCGCCGACCGAAGCGGATGCCGAACCAGCCCACACGCCACACCCATGTCATCCTGAGAAGGCGCCGACCGAAGCGGATGCCGAACCAGCCCACACGCCACTCCCATGTCATCCTGAGGAGGCGCCGACCGAAGCTTCGGCTGAGCCGAATCCTGGCGCCGACGAAGGATCTGCTCTCCTCCGAGCCAACCGTCCGGGGCACGAGAGACCATCACCCCATCTGCGGAGCCCGGGAATACGGCGATTCCCGTCATCCGGAACGCCCGAACCGCTTGTGCAGTTCCGCCAGCGACAACTGAATCACCGTCGGCCTGCCGTGGATGTCGTGAAACGGCAGTTCCGTGGCGAACAACTTGTCGAACAGCTCCGACATCTCCACCTGTGTCAGCCGCTGCCCCGCCTTGATGGCGCCCTTGCACGCCATCGAGAGCGCGATGCGCTGATGCTGTGTCCGCGCGCTGTCCACCAGCGGCGACCCGTCCGTCAGCTCCCCGATCATCTCGCGCAGGCAGCGCTCCGGATCAAAGTACGGGTGCGGATTCGGCACCGCGTGCACGATGATCGACCGGCCGCCGAAGCCCTCCACCTCGAACCCCGCGCGCTCCAGCACGCCCTTGATCTGCTCCACCAGTGCGTACTCCGCCGGGCTCAGCCGCAGCGTAATGGGAAAAAGCAGCCGCTGGCTCTCCGCTCCGCCGTGGTCGAAGTTGCCCACGATCTGCTCGTACAGCACCCGCTCATGCGCGGAATGCTGGTCCACCATCACCAGACCGCTGCGCGTTTCCGCCAGGATGTAGGTGTTGTGGATCTGCCACATCACCGGCGTGGCGCCATCGAACAGGTCCGCGGGAAGCGGTCCGCCCCTGCCCTTTCCCGCCGCCGCCGATGCATCCTGCCCACCGGTGACGAACAGCGTCATCTGGGGCTCGGCCACGGGCTCCGCGCGCGGTTCCGCCGGCCCGTCAGACGAGGCCGGGGGCGTGGCGCCCCACGGCTGCACCGGCTCGCGCAGCGTCATGTTGCCATAGCCCGTCGTCGTGGGATACACGGCGGGCTCCATGGCGCGCATCCCGATGCTGGGCGTGCTCTCGATTCCCGCCAGCGCCGCGCGCACGCCCTCCTCCACCAGCCGCTCCACCCCGATGCGGTCGCGGAAGCGGACTTCGGCCTTGGCCGGATGGACGTTCACGTCCACCTCCCCGTCCGGTACCTCGAGGAACAGAAAGAGGTGCGGATGCACGCCGGCCGGAATCGTCGTGCGGTACGCGCGGTCTGCCGCGCGGACGAGGGTGCGGTCGCTGAACGCGCGGCCGTTCACAAAGAAGTAGCTGCGCCGCCCGCCCGGCCGCGCCGAGTTGGGGCGCTGCACCAGCCCGCTCAGCGCCGAGCCGCCCATGCGGTGCGCCACGGGGAGCAGTTCATCCGCCGCCTCGTTGCCCCACAGCGCGGCGATGCGCTCGCCCAGGTTGCCCGCCGCGGGAAGGGAAAGCACGTCACGCGTTCCCGAATCCATCGAGAACGCGATCCCCGGCGTGGCCAGCGCCTGCGTCGTCACCACCTCGTTCACGGCGCGGTTTTCCGCCGCGGTGGAGCGAAGGAACTTGGCGCGCGCGGGCACGTTGAAGAACAGGCTGCGCACGCTGATCGTGGTTCCCACGCGCCGCGCGCACTCCTCCACCGCCGCCATCTGCCCGCCCGTGACCACGACGCGCGTGCCGTTGCCCTCCCGCTCGGCCGTCTCCAGCACCATGCGGCTGACGGAGGCGATGGACGGCAGCGCCTCGCCGCGGAAGCCCAGGGTGCGGATGGCGGCCAGGTCCGCTTCCGAGCGGATCTTGCTGGTGGCGTGCCGGTCGATGGAAAGCAGCGCGTCCTCGCGCCCCATCCCGTGCCCGTCATCGGCCACGCGGATCTCCGTCTTGCCGCCGTTACGGATCACCACGTCCACGCGCCCGGCGCCCGCGTCCAAGGCGTTTTCTACCAGTTCCTTGACCACGGAAGCGGGCCGTTCCACCACCTCGCCGGCGGCGATCTGGTTGGCCAGCTTCTCGGAAAGAACGTGGATCCTGCGGGGCATCGGGCATCGCGGCTTCGGGTGAATTTCGGGTGAGAAGCTAGTCGCGGGCTGATGCGGGGTCAACCGTTGACAGATGGACGGAGAGGATGGGAGCGGCAGATGGCGGGAGAGGATCCGATCAGGCGCAGTGGCCCTCACCCGCGCGCTGCGCGCGACGACCCTCTCCCACGAACCCATGTGGGAAAGGGAGCACACACCAGAATCGTGAGGGCAGAGTTCCGAGGGGAAGGCAGACAATCGTCCGGCGGTTGAAACCGCACCTCGAACGACACGAAGTCCGCCTTTGCGGACTGAGGCGCCGCCGTGAGGTTCATCCCAGAATGCAGTTGAAGCCCCGAGCGTGGACGCGACAGCGGCCGCGAGTCGGGGCTTGGCGCTGTTCGAGCGGCGGATTTATCCGCTCATCGCAACTCGCCCACGCCTCGTACCGACGATCCACATGGAACCATCCGCCGCTCCCCACCCTCCCCGTCTGTACCTGGAGGGTGGGCCGGTGGTGCCGGCCCGGGTGGGGTCCGTCCTGAACCTCGCCTATTCGATCCCGTAGAAGCGGCGCGCGTTCGCCGTCGTGCGGGCGGCGAACTCCTCCGGGTCCTCGCCGCGGAGGGCGGCGCAGCGCGCGGCCGTGTGCGGCACGAACGACGGCTCGTTCTGCTTGCCGCGCTTGGGCACCGGCGCCAGGTACGGCGTGTCCGTCTCCACCATGATGCGGTCGGCGGGCACCATCCGCAGCAGGTCCTCGCCGTCGAAGTTCTTGAACGTCACCATCCCCGAGAACGACGCGTACCACCCCATCGCCAGCGCCTCTTCCAGCAGCGCCCGCCCGCTGCTGAACGAGTGCAGCACCCCCGCCGTCCCCTGCCCCGCCTCGCGCAGCAGCTCGCGCACGTCATCATCCGCCTCGCGCGCGTGCACGATCACCGGCTTTCCCGTCTCGCGCCCCAGCGCCAGGTGCGCGGCGAAGTTGGCGCGCTGCACGTCCCGTGGCGCAAAGTCATAGTGATAGTCGATCCCCGTCTCTCCCACGGCAACCACGCGCGGCTCATCGAGCAGAGCACGGATGGCCGCGATCGACCCCTCGTTGTACTCCGCCGCGGAGTGGGGGTGGATTCCCGCGGTGGCGTACACCTCGGGAAAGCGGCGGGCCAAGTCCAGGCAGACGCGCGCGTCATCCACCCCCGTCGCGACGGAAACGATAGTCGTGACCCCCGCCTCGCGGGCGCGCGCCACCAGGGCGTCCACATCCGGCAGCACGCGGTCGGCGGCGAGGTGGGCGTGCGTATCGATCAAACCCATGAGACGGAGTGCGTGAGTGCGGGGTGCGTGGAGTGCGTGAGTGCGACGGACCGGACCGCCGGCACAGACGCGGGAGTCTGGCGGCATGGGGCGCGCCGGGCAAGGAGCAGTGGCTGTGACCGAGCCCTCCGCCGACCGCCGCCTCCGCGGTTGCCGTGCCGTGAGATCCGCTGTAGGGCCGCAGCTGGTTGATGTCTTCACGGACGCCCGCCATCCTCCGCGTCTACACCTCTCAACGTTAGCGCACGAAAAAGCCGCCGCGGACTCAACGGTCCGCGGCGGCTTCCGGGGAAGCGCGAGAGCGAAAAACGCACTCACGCACTCACGCACCCCGCACTAACGCACTTCAGTTACACCGTCGTGCGCTCGCGCGGACGGGCGCTGCGCGACGACGCGGCCTGCTGGCGCGCCGGCTTGTTGGGCCACTTGTTCTGAATGAAGTACAGAACCGGGGCCGCCACGAAGATCGACGAGAACGTACCGATGAAGATGCCCAGGATCAGCACCAGCGCAAAGTCGCGGATCACCGGGCCGCCGAACAGGAACAGCGAGATCAGCGTCACCAGCGTGCCCGACGCCGTGAGCACCGTGCGCGGCAGCGTCTCGTTGATGGCCCGGTTCAGGATCTCCAGGTACGTCTGGTCGTGCCGCGGCTTGGCCAGGCTTTCGCGGATGCGGTCGAACACCACGATGGTGTCGTTCAGCGAGTAGCCCACGATCGTCAGGAACGCCGCCACCGTGCCCAGCGACACCTCGTTGCGCGTGATGGCCAGAATGCCCAGCGTGATCAGGATGTCGTGGAACGTCGCCGCGATGGCCGCCAGACCGAAGCGCCACTCGAAGCGCACGGCCAGGTACACCATGGTGATGGCCAGCGAGATCAGAATGGCGATCAGCGCGCGGTACTGCAGCTCGTTGCCCACCTTGGGGCCCACCGCTTCCGTACGCACCACCTTGTAGGTGTTGTCGGGAAAGCGGCTGCGCAGCGCGTCGCGCACGTCCTCCTCCGGGGAGCGTCCCAGGTTTTCCTGGAACGTTTCCTTGCGCACCACCACCTCGTTGTTGCCGCCGAAGCGGCTGATCTCCCAGTCCTCACGTCCCGCGGAGCGCGCCGCGGCGCGCACGTCGGTGATCTCCACCGGACGGTTGAACGCCAGGTGCACCAGCGTGCCGCCCCGGAAGTCCACGCCGTAGTTGAGCCAGGAGCCCAGCTGCGCCACGTTCACCCCCATGGCGACGAACGTGGCAAGAAAGAGCAGGGCCGTCACCGCATAGGCGCGCTTGCGCCAATGCATGATCGGGTAGTTGGCGTTCGTAAACAGGCGCATGTCAGCTTTCTCCCGTCCGCGTCAGATGGACAAACCCTGCGCGGCCGGCGAGCGGCGCTCCAGGTACAGTGTGAAGAGCGTCCGCGTCACGAAGATGGCCGTGAACATGGAGATGATGATGCCGATGCCCAGCGTGACCGCGAAGCCGCGGATGGGGCCGGTGCCGACGTAGAACAGCACCGCGGCCGTCAGCAGCGTGGTGACGTTGGAGTCCACGATGGCCGAAAGCGCCTGCTTGAAGCCCTCGCTCACCGCCGCGCGCACCTGGCGCCCCGCGTCCAGCTCTTCGCGGATGCGCTCAAAGATCAGCACGTTGGCGTCCACCGACATGCCGATGGAAAGCACCAGCCCGGCGATGCCGGGAAAGGTGAGCACCGCGTCCAGCGCCGCCATGGAGCCCAGCGTGTACAGCACGTACAGCGCAAGCGCGCCCACCGCGAACAGCCCCGCCAGCCGGTAGTAGGCCAGCATGATCACCACCACGCCCACGATGCCCAGCAGCCCGGCGACAAAGCCCTTGTTCACCGAGTCGGCGCCCATCGTGGGGCCCACGCTGCGCTCTTCCACAATCTTGAGCGGCGCGGGGAGCGCGCCAGCGCGCAGCACCAGCGCCAGGTCGCTCGCCTCGTCCAGCGTGCTGCTGCCCAGCGTGATCTGGCCGTTGCGGCCGATCTGCGACTGGATGATGGGCGCCGTGTAGACCTGGTTGTCCAGCACGATCGCCATCTGCCGCTGCAGGTTGCGGCCCGTTTCGCGCTCGAATACGCGGCCGCCGCGGCGGTTCAACTCAAAGAACACCACCGGCCGGTTGAACTGCTGGTCGGTGCCGGCCGTGGCGTTGGCCAGGTATTCACCCGTGATCATGGCCTTGCTGTCCACCAGCCACAGCGAGCGCACGTCCTTGTTTTCCTCGGCCGAGGGCACGTTCCACAGCACCTCGGTTCCGCGCGGCAGCGCGGCCAGCACCGCCGGAGAGCGCAGGTACCGGGCGACCGCCGCGGTGTCCTTGAGCGCCACGATCAGCTGCCCCTGCGAACCCGCGCCCGCCAGCTTGCTGCTGAACGGCCGGCCCACGGCCGCGCTGTCGGCGGCGGGCGTCTTCTGCTGGAACACGCCGCCCGCCGGCGTCGCCGACGCGGGGGCCTTGGCCGCTTCCGCGGGGAAGGCGCGGGCCACCGCCTGGTCAAGCCGCGTCACCACGGACTGCGCCTCTTCCGGGCGCTTCACCACCTGAAACTCCAGGAAGGCCGCCTTGGAAATCACGTCCTTGGCCGCGTTGGTGTTCTGCAGGCCGGCAAGCTCCACGATGATGCGGGAGTCGCCGGCCTTCTGCACCACGGGCTCGGCCACGCCGAGTTCGTCCACGCGAAGGCGCACCACCTTGAGCGCGCGGTCGATGGCCTCGCTGCGCTGCGCGGAGGTGAGCGCGGCCTTGCTCTCGTCGATTTCGAGCGCGAGGTGCGTTCCGCCCTGGAGGTCCAGCCCCAGGGTGACCATGGCCCCCTTTCTGGCGTTGTTCCAGAAGAGGATGCCAACGCAGAGCGCGGCCAGCAGGAAAATCAGGCCCAGACGGGCCTTGAGGTTCTGAAACATCGGGCGTGCGAACTCCCGGGCGGAGGATGAGGGGGGAACGGAAGCTTTCTTCAGAGCGAAGAAGCGGCACTGCGAACCGTCATTCGGGATAACTCGAAAAACTATGCACGCTTACGCCCTGCGTCAACCACCGCCGCCCCGGCGCCGCGGGGGGCGGCGCCGGGGCGGCCGGGGCACAAGCGGTTGCGGGACGGCGGGTTAGGCGCGCCGCCCGGTGTTGATGACGTTGACGTCCCGGAAGCGGGCGGGCGGGCACCCGTGCGAAACGGCGTTGCTCTGCGAAGGCTGGCCCTTTCCGTCGTTGAACGAGCCGTGCACCTCGTACGTTCCGCGCCCGCCCACGGCGTCCATGCTGTTCCAGAATTCCGGCGTGCGGATCTGGTACGCCACGTCCTTGATCATGTCGCCGATGCGGCCATTGCGGATTTCGTGAAACACCTGGCCGCCGAACTGCGCGTTGTAGCGCTGCTGGTCGATGGAGAACGAGCCGCGCCCCTCGATCAGGATGCCGTTCTCGATCCCGCCGATCAGCTCCTGCAGCGTCGTATCCTTGGCCGCGTCGGGCATCAGGTTCACGTTGGGCATGCGCTGGAACTGCACGTCCGACCAGCTCTGCGCGTAGCTGTTGCCGTGGCTGCGCACCGGCCGGCCCTGCTGGCGGTACCAGTCGGCCAGCCACGGCGCCTGCTCACGCGTCGTCTGCAGGTCGTTCAGGACCCCGTTCTTGACGATCAGGTACTCGTCGGGGCGCACTCCCTCGTCGTCCCATCCCACGCTGGCCAGCGCACCGGGCGCGGTGCGCTCGGCCTGCACGTTCATCAGCTCCTTGCCGTAGCGGAACTTGCCCAGAAAGTCGCCGATGGGGTGGATGAACGACGTTCCCGCGTAGTTGGCCTCGAACCCCATGATGCGGTCCAGCTCGGTGGGGTGCGCGATGCTCTCGTGAATGGTCAGGAACAGGTGCGACGGCATGAGCACCAGGTCGTACTTCCCCGGCTCCACCGAGCGGGCCGTCAGCTTGGCGACCGCATCCGCGGCCCACTTGGGCGCGTTGCCCACCAGGTCGGCGCTGCGCACGTGCTCGTACCCCAGCCCCATGGCCGCCACCGGCGTGGACTGCCGCGCCTGGAAGTCGCCCCCGTTTGCCGACACCGCGGTCACGGTCATCTGCGGCAGGGCGCGGTACAGCGTCTGGACGGTGTAGCTGCCGTCGGTGCTGGCGAAGGTCTTTTCCTCGCGCAGAAAGAACATGGACGAGTTCACGAAGCGCGCGCCGCCACGCAGCGCCGCTTCGTTGGCCTGAAACAGCAGGCCCACCTTTTCTTCCACATCCACCTCGAACGGGTCCACCTGAATGGGCGAGCGCCAGCGGCCGTCTGCCACGCGCTCCACCGGGGCCAGCTCGACGGGGCGGGCCCGGGCGGAGGCGTTGGCGCGCGCCTGGTCCACCGCCTGGCGCGCCACGCGGGCGACTTCGTCCAGGTTCATTTCGCGGCTGGCGGCAAAGCCCCACGCGCCGTTGGCCAGCACCCGCACGCCGAACCCGGCCGTTTCCGAGTCCTGAAAGCCGGTGATCTGGCGTTCGCGGGTGGAGATGGACTGGTTGCGGTTGCGGCTGATGCGCACGTCGGCGTAGGTCGCGCCGGCGGAGCGCGCGGCGTCCAGGGCGCGCATGGCCATTTCGCGCTCGTCGGCGTCGCCGGGCGACCAGGGCGCGGCGTACGCCCCGGCCTGCGGGACCACGGTGAGCCCCGCGGCAATGGCGGCGCTGCGGGTAAGGAATTCGCGGCGTTTCATGGGAGTGCGCTCGGGGTTGGGGGATGCGCGAACATGGTAACGTCGAACGGCCGTTCGAGAAAGGGCATGCGGAACGTGCGTGCGTGCCGGGTCATCCGGTCCGGTGTCGAAAGCGCGAACCGCGCGCCGTCGCCTGTGATGTGGAATGTGGCGGCGCTATTCCGCGCCGGCGTCCCGGCCGCGGGACAGGGCGTGCAGAACAGTGATGAGCACGCCCGCGCCGGCCAGCCAGGGGCCGGACTGCACCAGCAGCGGGCCGTTTTCCGCGTCGGTCATGTGGAAGCCGTACACGGTCAGCGCTCCGCCCGCCACGCACCACAGCAGGCAGGCGAGCAACGCCACCATCCACCTGCGCAGGCCGGCGCGGCCGGCCTCCCGCTCCGCGGCCTCGCGGTCTCCGTACGGGTCGTGGCGGGACTCGGGTGGCTGCATGCGGCCTTTCGCGCCTCCGACAGGGGGAAACGGCGGGCGCGGTCCGGGTCAACCGGCCGGGGTGCCGCCGCTTGGCAAAGCCGGTGGGATGAAACATCTTCCACCCGCCGCACGTTTGTGTTTCCGCTCTCGCCGCCGCTGCGGCGCCGCTCGATCCAAACCCGTTCCGCCCGATCCTGAAGATGGCGATTCGCGAAGGACGCTGGGACTGCCCCACCTGTGGAATGGTGGGGGTGCTCGGCCGTCAGATGAACTGCCCCGGCTGTGCCACGCCCCGGCCCCAGGGCGTCCGCTTCTACCTTCCCGACGATGCCGCCGAAGTCACCGACGCCGCGCATCTGGCGCGGGCGGCCGCCGGCGCGGACTGGATCTGCGAGCACTGCGGCGCCAGCACCCCGGCCACGCAGGACCGCTGCTCCGGCTGCGGCGCGGAAAGGGGCGGCAGCGCGCTGCAGGGCACGCACGAGTACGGAATGGATGACGTGCCGCGCTCCGGCCAGGACCGCGGGGCCCCGCCGCAGGCCCTGATGACGCAGCCCGGGCGCAGGCGCCGGTGGAAGACCCCTGCCTTCCTGGTGGCGTTGGTGGCGGGGGTGATGTGGTGCAACGGATCGCGCGAAGTGGAGGCCACCGTGGCCGCCGCCGACTGGGAGCGCGCGGTGGAGGTGCAGGACTACCGCACCGTCCGCGAAGAAGACTGGTCGGTTCCGCAGGGCGGGCGCGAACAGCGCAGCTGGCGCGCCATCCGCGACTACCGCCAGGTGCTGGACCACTATGAGAACCGTACGCGCCAGGTCTCCGAGCGCGTGCAGTCCGGAACGCGCACCTACACCTGCGGAACGCGCGACCTGGGCAACGGCCACTTCGAGGACCGCACCTGCACGGAGCCGCAGTACACCACGAACTACCGCACGGAAAGCTACCAGGAGCCCATCTACCGCCGGGAGCCGATCTACGACACGAAGCACGCGTACGAGATCGAGCGCTGGCTGCCCAACGACACGGTCTGGGCGCGGGGCGACGCGGCGCGCGATCCATCCTGGCCCGCGGTGACGCTGGACGACAAGGAGCGCGAGGGCGCCCGGATGGAAAAGTACGTCCTGCACTTTCGCGACAAGGACGGCAAGACCTACGACGTGGAACTGCCCATGGACCGCTATCGCCGCTACCGGCCCGGCCAGGCGGTGGAACTCCGGGTTCCGCGCGGCTCCGGCAAGGTGGAGATCGTGGAGCCGGAGCAGAGATAGAAGCCCGGTCCGGAACGAGCCCTCCGCTGGTGTTGCCGGCGGAGGGCTCTCGTGTCTGGAGCCCCGTGTTACGGACTCGCCGCGGCGCCGGTGGCGGCGAGCGCGGACGGAAGCGCCAGGCGCGCCCACTCCGCGTACGTGGTGCCGGAGTAGTGCAGCCCGTCCGGCGCGAACGCACCCGGGGTTCCGGCGATCGCGCGGCTCTGTGGCGTGATGTCCACGTAGCGGGCGCCCAGCCGCTGCGTTTCTTCGCGGTTGATGCGGTTGAACAGGTCGATCTCCGTGGCGATCTGCGCGCGGTCGCGTCCCTCCGCGAACGGCGTCACGCCCCAGTCCGGAATGGACAGGACAATCACCCGCCCCGCGTCCCCGCCCGCGAAGCCGATCGCGCGCTGCAGCAGCGCCGCGAACTGCACGCGGTATTCTTCCGCTCCCCGGCCGCGGTACTGGTTGTTGACGCCGATCAGCAGCGACACCAGCGCGAACGGCCCGCGCGGATTTTCCTGGTCGATCGCGGTGGAAAGCTCGTCCGTCGTCCATCCCGTCACCGCGATGATCCGCGGTTCCTCGATCTCCACGTTCCGGACGTGGAGTAGGCCGGCCAGCTGCACGGGCCAGCGGTCCGCCTCCGCGGCGCCCTCCCCGATCGTGTACGAATCGCCCAGCGCCAGATAGCGCATTCCGCTTCCTCCCGTCGTGGACCCGCTGGCGCACCCGGCCAGCGCCGCCATCGCGAACACCGCGATCATCCCAATCCGCATTCCGCCTCCTTGCACTGCGCGCCGCGCGGCAACCCGTTGCGCCGCGTCACCGGGAGCAAAGCGAGGTTCGCGCCAGCTTCTCGCCGCTCTCCCCGGGAGAACGGACGACCCATCGTGACCCGCGGAGGTCAGCCGGGAAACGCGACGAAGATGCGGCCCTCGTCGTCCACGCGCGTCGCGAACGTTTCCAGCGCCTTGGTGGCGGGAAGGCCGGTCGCGCGGCCGGTGCACACGTCAAAGGTGGCGCCGTGCCAGTTGCAAACGAGTTCGGTGCCATCCACCTCGCCGCCGTCCAGCGGCAGTTCCTCGTGCGTGCACATGCCCTGCAGCGCGTAGATCTCGCCTTCCACGTTGCAGAGCACGATCTCGCGCCCCGCGACGGCGAACTCGCGGGCTTCGCCTTCGGGAACGTCGGTCAGCAGTGCGGCCTGAATCTCGGGCATGAACACTCGTCGGTGGCGGGTCCTGTTCAGAGGCCGCCCAACATGCCCCCCCCGCCCCGCCCCGGCAAGGCGATGCGCATCGGTTCAGTTGATGAAGATCCGCCGCTCGTAGTCACTGGCGGGCGCCACCACGGGATTACGCCCGGGCCCGACGGCCGCCCGCCGCGGTCCGTGCAGCCTTCTTTGCCCGAGGCGGGCGGCCGCTGGGCCGCCCCTGTGACGCGCGATACTCCATCAGCACGCGCCCGGAGATCACGTCCTCCAGGCGGCCCTGCTGAAGCGCCAGCGTCACGACGTCGACTTCGTCGCGGCGCACCTTGCCCGTGGGCCCGTCGTTCACAAGCGTTCGCGTTACCCTTGCCATCGCTTCCTCGCTGGTTTGAGTGTGCGGTTTAAGATAGTGTGATCGCTATAAACATCAAGCCCCGCCTTGCTTCTCGTCCGCAAGCTGGCGCGTCCGGATCGGAATGTTTCACCCCCGCGCGAGCATCGTCGACAGAAAACCGAGCAGCCATCAGGCTTCCGCTCACGACCGGGCGATCCATCGCGCGGCCGGGTCGAGAAGCCGGGATCGCGATACTCATCCAGTTGCCGTCATCGACAGAAAAACGGGCCGGTCCCCGAGAGGGCCGGCCCGTTCGTTTTCCATCGAACACTGCTTTCCACCGTCCGCGTCAGCGAACGCCGGCGAGGGTGAGAACGAAGAGCAGCGCCCACTCCGTGCCGCGCTGGCTGTCGGTGGTGTCGAACCACTCGCCCAGCGAGTGCGCGCCGCCTCCCCGGCCGCCGCCGTCGATGGTGACGGCCGGGATCCCCAGGCTGATGGGGATGTTGGCGTCCGTGCTGCTGGCCCCGGATTCCACCGCGAAGCCCAGCGCGCGTCCGGACGCCTCCGCCGCGCGCACGATGGCCGCGTCCGGCGACTGCCGCCCGCCGGGGCGGATGCCGATGGTGTCCACCTTGAGCGTCAGCCGGTCGCCCTGCGTCCAGCGCGCGTTTTCCTCCGCCAGCGCCGCGCGGATCGCCTGCTGAAAGCGGTCGTCCAGCGACTGCAGCGCAGCCTCGTCCACCGAGCGCATGTCCATCTGCAGCCCGGCCTCCATGGCGATGGAGTTGACGGACGTGCCGCCCTGGATGACGCCCACGCTGAAGCTGACGCGCGGATCGGACGGAACCTGGAATTCCGAGATTTTCGCGATCGCGCGGCCCAGCGCGTGGATCGGGTTCGGCACGCCGAAGTCGCCGTAGCTGTGCCCGCCCGGCCCGCGGTACGTAACGGCGTAGCGGTGGCTGCCCACCGCGTCGCGGGTGAGCCCCAACCCCGTGCCGTCGATGGAGATGAACGCATCCACCCGGTCCTTGAGCTCCATGCCGAACAGGTTGCGCACGCCGCGCAGATTGCCCGGACCTTCCTCCCCCACGGTGCCCACGAAGATGAGGGTGCCGCGCGTCTGCACCTGCGCCTGGTTGAGCGCCCCCGCGACGGAAAGCAGCACCGCCAGCCCGCGGCAGTCGTCGCCGATGCCGGGGCCGCGCAGCGTGCTGCCCTGGCGCTTCACGGTGACGTCGGTGCCGTCCGGAAACACGGTGTCCAGGTGCCCGGAAATGACGATCACGGGCTCGCCCGGCTGCCCCGGCCGCTCGCCGATCACGTTGCCCACCGCGTCGATACGCACGTTGCGCAGCCCCAGCGCCTCCAGCCGGCGGCGGTACTCCTCGCCCCGCGCGGCCTCCTTGAACGGCGGCGCCGGGATCTCGCAGAGCGCGATCTGGTTTTCAATGGTCTGCGGCTCCGTCGCGCGCACGTGCTCCAGCGCCTGCCGCACGCGCGGATGTCCGTCCGGCACTCTCGGCGTCTGTGCGTGCGCGCCGTGCGCGAAGAGGAGGGCGACGGAGGTGGCGGCAACCGTGCGGGCTGTGTGCGGCATGGCGGATTCTGGCTGGGGGAGCGTCAGGCGTGCGCCGAATGTAGAACGCGGCGGACGGGCAGGCAAAGCCGGGTCGGCGGAGGCCGGGAATCCGCGGAGCGCCTTCCCCGGTGCGGGAACAGACGGATCGCGCCATGTGGAGCAAAGGTGAGGATATTGCAATGTCCCCGGCGCGACCGACATGATCCGGACCCCGATCTCGCGCTGATGACTTCCATCGACAGCCCCACGCCTGACCGCGCGGACGCCGACCATTACCGCCGCCAGCTCCAGACGGTGGCCGCGAACGCCACGCTTGCGCTGTTCATCCTGGATGAACGGCAGCGCTGCACGTTTCTGAATCCCGCCGCCGAGCGCCTGACCGGCTTCACGCTCGACGAACTGCGCGGCATGCCGCTGCACGACTACATCCATCACACGAGGCCGGACGGCTCGCCGTATCCGCTGGAGGAGTGCCCCATCGACCGCGCGTTTCCCCAGAACATGCGCGAGCAGGGCGAAGAAATCTTCGTTCACCGGGACGGACACTTCTACCCGGTCGCGTTCACCGCCAGTCCCATCCGTGACGGGGAACGTACGGTCGGCACCATCATCGAGGCGCGCGACATCACGGACGAGCTGCGTGCGCGGGAGGAAGGCGCCCTCCGCGCGCGCGAGTCGGCGCTCATCGCCGCCGTGGGCACCACGCTGACGCAGGGCGGATCACTGCGCGATGTGCTCCATGGCTGCACGGACGCGACCGTGGAGCACATGGATGCCGCCATCGCACGGATCTGGACTCTGAATCCGGCGGAACAGGTGCTGGAGCTTCAAGCCAATTCCGGCCCCGCCTCGTCCATGGAAACGACGGCCCGTCGCGCTCCCCTGGACTCCAGACTCGGCCGCCTCGCGCGCGGGGGGCAGCCCGTTCTGACCCACGATTTCGCGAGCGATTTCGACGCCGTCGATCCGGAGGGGGCGCGGCGCGAGGGGGTGGTGGCGTTTGCCGGCTATCCGCTTTCAGTGGATGGAGAGGTCGTGGGCGTGATGACGCTGTTCGCCCGGCACCCGCTGCCGGAGCGCACGCTGGACACGCTGGACCTGATCGCCGACGGGATCGCGCTCGCCATCGCGCGCGTGCGCGCGGACGAGGCCCGCGAGCGGCTGGTGCGCGAGGTGGAGACGCAGCGTTCCCGCCTGGCCGCCGTCTTTCAGCAGGCGCCCGCGTTCATCGCCACGCTCCGCGGGCCGCAGCACGTGTTCGAACTCGCCAATCCGCCGTACGAACAGCTCGTGGGACACCGCAAGGTCGTGGGGCTTCCCGTAATCGAAGCGCTGTCGGAGGTGGCGGGCCAGGGCTTCATCGACCTGCTGGACAACGTCTACCACAACGCCGAGCCGTTCATCGGCAACGAAATGCCCATCCTGCTGCAGCGCTCACCCGGCGCGGAGATGGAGCGGCACTTCCTGAATTTCGTCTACCAGCCGCTGGTGGACGCGGACGGCTCGGTTTCCGGCATCCTGGTGCACGGGGTGGACATCACCGAGCAGATGGAAGCTCGGCGGATGGTGGAGGAGCAGGCGATCGAGCTGGAGGCGCAGAAGGAGGAACTGCAGCAGCAGGCCTCGCATCTGGAAGACGTGCAGATCGAGCTGGAGGCGTCCAACGAAGAGCTGCAGAAGGCCAACGAGGAGCTGCGGAATGCGCGCGACGTGGCGGCTCGGGAAAGTGCGCACCTGGCCGCCATCATCGAGCACGCACCGGTGGGGATCGTGATCGCCGAGGCGCCGGGCGGGCACATCGTGGCGGGAAACCGCCGCGTGGAAGAGATCTTCCGCCATCCGGTGCTGCAGTCCGCCGCCATCGAGGGATACTCGGAATGGGTGGCCTACCACCCGGACGGACGGCGGGTGGAGGGGCACGAGTATCCGCTGGCCCGCGTGTTCGGCACGGGCGAGGTGGCCGGCCCGGACGACTACCTGTACCAGCGCGGCGACGGCACGCGGGCGTGGGTGCGCATCACCGGCGCGCCTATCCGTGACGTGAATGGAGAGCTGACCGGCGGGCTGGTGGTCATCGACGACATCGACGCCGAAAAGCGCGCCGCGGACGAGCGCGAGCAGCTGATCGCGGACCTGGAGGTGGGGCGCGCGCGGCTGCAGCAGATCTTTACGGAAAGCCCGGCGGTCATGGCGCTGTACGCCGGCCCCGAGCACGTGGTGACCATGGTCAATCCCGCGTGGGAGCGCATCGTGGGCAAGACCGGCGCGGTGGGCCGGCCGTTTCGCGAGGCGTTTCCGGAGTTTCGCGAATCCGGCCTGTTCGAGCTGCTGGACCACACCTACGAGACCGGCGAGCCGTACGTGGACCCGGAGGTCAACGTGCCCATCGACCGCTGGGGCACGGGGATTCTGGAAGACAGCTACTGGAACCTGGTGTGGCGCCCGCTGGCGGGAGAGGGACCGCAGGGGCGCGACATTCTCGTTCACGCGGTGGACGTGACCGGGCAGGTGCGGGCGCGCAAGGAGGTGGAGCTGAAGGCGGAGGAGCTGGCGCGGGCCGCGCGGGCGCTGGAGGCCAGCAACCGCGAACTGGACCAGTTTGCCTACGTGGCCAGCCACGACCTCAAGGCGCCGCTGCGCGGAATCAGCAACCTGTCCACGTGGATCGAGGACGACCTGGGTGACGCGGCCACGCCGGAGGTCAGGGAGCAGCTGGCCATGCTCCGCGGCCGCGCGGTGCGCATGGAGGCGCTGATCGACGGCATTCTGCAGTACTCGCGCGCCGGCCGCGTGCGCGACACCACGGACCGGGTGGATACCGGGGCGCTGGCCCGCGACGTGGTGGACCTGCTCGCCCCGCCGCCCGGCGCGCGGATCACGGTGCAGCCCGGGATGCCGGTCATCGTCACCGAGCGCCTGCCGCTGCAGCAGGTGCTGATGAACCTGATCGGCAACGCCATCAAGTACGCCGGCGGCGGCGAGGCCCGGGTGGAGGTGTCCGCCACGCGGGCCGCGGACGGCGCGTGGGAGTTCGCCGTGCGCGACCACGGCCCGGGGATCGCGCCGGAATACCACGAGCGCATCTTTACGATCTTTCAGACGCTGGAATCGCGCGACGTGGTGGAAAGCACCGGAATCGGGCTGTCCATCGTCAAGAAGCTGGTGGAAGGGCGCGGCGGGCGCGTGTGGGTGGATTCGGCGGAGGGCGGAGGCTCCACCTTCCGCTTCCTGTGGCCTGCCCAGAGCGCCTCCACGGAACCATCGGTGACGGATTCCGGAGATTGACGAAAGGCCGTCCCGGCCGCGGAGGAATCCCGGCCGGCCCCTCACCTCACAGGTCACGGGAAGACCCCGAGCGGTCACGCTCAGGATGATATTTGTTGCTGGGAAGCCAGTTACCCCGCCCGCAGGCGTCATCCTGAGGGAGCGCGGGCGGGATCGTCAGACACGCCGATCTCTGCGCGACCGAAGGATTTACTTTCCCGCCGAGCCAACATCGCGTTACGCACGCCAGTTCTCGCGGGGAGAGCAGATCCTTCGTCGCGCCTGACTCCGACGCGACGGAAAACGTGTCCACCGCCGCCTCAGGAGGACGGTGCGCGCCCATCCATCTCCCGCCACACGCAGAACGTCCGTCCCGGGCGAGTACCCGGGACGGACGTTGCGCAAAATAAAAGGCGGGCCAGTCCAGGAGCGACGGGCCCGCCGTTACGAAACCAGCGCCAGGTGGCGCACCGGCTCGATTTCCGGAGCGGTACCGTGCTGCTCGTCCTCGGCGTGCCGCTGCAGCGCGTCCAGCACCTCGTCGCCGTAGAACATGGCGACGTACTTGGCCTGCACGGCCGTCACGCGCCGCACCGCCCACACCAGTTCCACGTAGTTGGGCTCGCTGGGCTTGCGCGACAGGTGCATTCCGCACTCTTCCGGAAGGTGGCTGGCCTTGCGGTTGTTGCACTGCGAGCACGCCGTGGCCACGTTCTCCCACGTGTTCTCGCCGCCGCGCGACAGGGGCACGACGTGGTCGCGCGTAAGGAACTCGCGGCCGCGCAGCTGGGCCTTGTGGCGGCCACAGTACATGCAGCGGTAGCTGTCTCGCGCGAAGAGGAAGGTGTTGGTCACCTGGCGGCGGAATCTGCGCGGAACGTGCACAAACCGCTTGAGCCTGATGACGAGCGGGGCCGCCACCCGTTCCCGGGCGGAGCGAAAGATTCGGCAGTCGTCCGCTTCCAGTACCTCGGCCTTGTGTTCAAACACGAGCCTGAGCGCGCGTTCAACGGGCAGTATGGTCAGCGGTTCGTACGATGCATTGAGTGCCAGACACCCCATGTGCTCGCCCCTCCTTTCGGCGAGTTGTGCGTTTGCGTTCTGCGTTCGTTACCGGCTGCCTGCGTGTGATGAGGAATCAGAGCGATGCCCGTGCGAACGTCCGTTCACCTGCACCGGCGCGCGCCTTCCGTGCAACGGGAAGGACGCGGATGGAACCGGGAAGTGACGAAAGTTGGCGCACGAACCTGCTAAGGCCAAGATGAAGATGACTACGGGTGGAAGGTTTCGTCAACCCGCGCCACCACATCTGGTGTAGCGAGTCTGTCACGCCGGCTCTGCGCCCGGTTTTCGGCATGCGGGCAGCGGTCCGCAACCTTCTGCCTGGCAATCACTTAGCCGTTTTGACGATGATCGTCGGTTCCAGCGCCGGTGTTGGGCGCCGCGCCAACGTACTGCCGGTTCCGGCCACGCGCGGCACCGGCCCTGTGATTGCAGCACTGGTAGATGGAATGCGCCTCGAGCCATCCGCGGCGAGAGGTGGGGTTGATCAGGATAACGTGAGGATGGATCGATGAAGATCGTGCTGTTCGGAGCCACGGGTCAGGTTGGCCAGCGGGTCGTTCGCGAGGCGCTGGAGCGCGGCCACGAAGTCGTCGGCGTCACGCGGGATCCGTCGCGGACGCAGACGCCGGATCCGCGCGTGCGGCTGGTGGCGGGAGACGCGACGGATGCGGCGAACGTCGCCGCTGTCGCCAGGGGTGCGGACGCGGTGATCAGCGCCATTTCACCGCGCCCGGGAACGACGGGGAACGCGCCCACACTCACCGGCGCGGCGCGCGGCCTGATCGCGGGCGTGCGCGAGGCTGGCGTCAAACGGCTGATCTCCGTCGGCGGCGCCGGGAGCCTGGAAGTGGCGCCGGGGCTGGCGCTGGTGGACTCGCCCGGCTTTCCGGACGCCTACAAGCCGGAGGCGCTGGACGGCAAGGAAGCGCTCGCCGTCTTCCGCGCGGAGGCTGAGGGACTGGACTGGACCTTTGTGAGCCCCGCCGCCGTCATCCATCCCGGCGAGCGGACCGGGGTCTATCGCACGACGGGGGACCAGTTTCTGGCGGATGAGCACGGCAAGAGCGCCATCACCTTCGAGGACTTCGCGGTCGCCCTGCTGGACGAACTGGAGCGTCCCCAGCACGTCGGCAAACGGTTCGGCGTCGCGTACTGAGCGTCGGGTGGATGGACGAAGCCCCGCTTCCAGGGTTGGAAGCGGGGCTTTACGTTTTCCGCCCGATGCGCGTCAGAGCAGCGCCACGGGATCGCGGTCCAGCGCCAGCCGCAGATCTGCCTTGGAGTTGGACGGCAGGCGGTACTTCTCGTAGAAGTAGCGCGCCACTTCGCCCAACGTCTTCGGACTGTCGGAGCGCAGGATGAAGTGCCAGCGCCAGCGTCCCCGGATGCGGTCGATGGGGCACGGCGCGGGTCCCACCAGCGCCACACCCTTCACTTTGCGCCCGGTCAGCAGCCCGGAAACCCAGTCCGCCGCCTCCACCGCCGCGGCCTGCGTCGCGTTCTCCTCCGTCCCGCTCACGACCACGTTCAGCAGGCGCGAAAAGGGAGGATAGGCGGGCTCGCGCCGCGTCTCGAACTCCTTTTCCGCGAAGCCCACGAAATCGTGGTCCGTGGCGGAAAGGATGGCGTAGTGGTTGGGGAGCGCTGTCTGGATGAACACTTCCCCGCCCTTCACTCCGCGCCCGGCCCGTCCGGCCACCTGTGTCAGCAGCTGAAAGGTGCGTTCCGTGGCCCGGAAGTCGGGAAGGTTGATCCCCACGTCCGCGTTGATCACCCCGACCAGCGTCACGTTGGGAAAATCCAGTCCCTTGGCAATCATCTGTGTGCCGAGCAGCAGGTCCACCTCGCCCCGCTCCACGCGGCCCAGAATGTCGTGGTGCGCCCATTTCGCGCCGGTGGTGTCCACATCCATCCGCGCGATGCGGGCGGAGGGAAACGCCTCTTCCACGGCGCGCTCCACCTGCTCCGTCCCCACGCCCTTGAAGCTCAGGTCATCCTCGCCGCACGACGGGCAGTGCCTGGGCGCTTCTTCCTCGTGCAGGCAGTAGTGGCAGGTAAGCCTGTGCCGCTTGCGGTGATAGGTGAGCGAGACGTTGCACTGCGGGCAGTGCCACACCAGCCCGCACTCGCGGCACTGCACAAACGTCGCGTATCCGCGGCGGTTCAGAAGGAGGATGGTCTGCTCGCCCTTGGCGATGCGATCGCGCACCGCCGCGGCAAGCACGTCGCTGACCACCACGGGCGCCACTTCCTGCAGCGGCCCCGTGCTCTTCCTGATCCGCTCGCGTTCCTTCTTGAGGTCCACGATCTTGATGGGCGGAAGCGGCTGCCCGCCCACGCGTTCCGGCAGTTCCAGCAGGTTGTACTTGCCGGCCTGCGCGTTGGCCCAGCTTTCCAGTGCGGGCGTGGCGGAACCCAGCAGGCACACCGCGCCCTCCATCCGCGCGCGCACGACGGCCACCTCGCGGGCGTGGTAGCGCGGCGCCTCTCCCTGCTTGTACGAGCCCTCGTGCTCCTCGTCCACGATGATGGCGCCCACCCGCTCCATCGGCGCGAACACGGCCGAGCGCGCGCCGACCACGATGCGCTTTTCCCCCGATCGCAGGGAGCGCCACTCGTCGTAGCGCTCGCCGTCGCTGAGGGCGGAGTGCAGCACGGCCACGCGGTCGCCGAACACGGCCTTGAAGCGGCCGACGGTCTGCGGCGTGAGCGCGATTTCGGGGACGAGGACGATGGCCGTCTTCCCCTGGCGGTCAACCACCTCGCGCAGCAACTCGATGTACACCAGCGTCTTGCCCGATCCCGTCACGCCGCGCAGCAGAAACGTCCCCGGCGCGGACGTGCGCGTAGCGGCGACGAGCGCGTCGATGACGCCGGCCTGCGCGGGCGTGGGGTTCAGCCGGGGCGCGGCCGTCGCGGCGATGGCGGCATAGGGATCCCGCGGGATGATCTCCTCATCCACCGCCAGCAGTTCTTTCTTCACCAGCTGGCGGATGAGCTCCGAGCCGAAGCCCAGCCCCGTCGTTACGTGCGCCGTGTCCGCCGAGCCGCCGATGGACTCCAGCGTCTCGTACAGCTCGCGCTGCCGCTTCGCCCGGCCGAACGCCTCCTCGCGGGAAAGGAGCGTCGGCAGTTCGCGCGCGATGCGTACGACGCGGCGGGTGCGCACGGGCGGCTCCACGCGCGGGCCCTCCGTTTCCACGCGGACGATTCCTTCCTGCTCCAGCCGGCGGATGACGGGCCACCACGCGCGCTCTCCCAGTACCCGCCGCACGCGCGCAACCGGCTGCAGTCCCTCTCGCTCGCGCAGAAAGGCGACCAGCTTGGCCTCGAACTCGGAAAGCGCGGCCTCGCCCGGGTCGCGCGCCAGCGTCACGAAGTCGGTGGACGAGTCCGTAAGCCCGGCGGGGAGCGCCGTCCGCAGCACCTGGCCCAGCGGCGCCAGGTAGTAGTCCGCGATCCACCGGCAGAGCTTCAGGATCGGCAGCGTGGCGGAGGGCGTCGCGTCCAGCACGGCCGTGACCGGCTTGGCGCGCTCCGGCTTGGCGGCCGTCTCCACCACGCGGTCGATCCACCCGATGCGCTCGCGCTGCCCGAACGGCACCAGCACGCGCGCGCCGGCCCGCGCCTGTGCGCGCAGCTCAGGCGGAACGGCGTACGTAAAGGTACGCGGAAGTGGAAGCGGGAGCGCGACTTCGACGAACAAGACCAGGTAATAGGGAATAGGGAATAGGGAATAGGAGGGACGGCGCGCACGGCGGCGTCACTCCCGGAAGCCAAAAGATAACAGCGCGCGACAGGGGGCGTGAGAACAGAAACAGCCAGCACGCGTACGGCGTGGCTGGCTGTCGTTATCCATCAATGATTTGCGATCACTCCGGCCGCCGGATGCGCCAGCCGAGATAGTGCCCGATGTCGTCCGCGGCACCGTACGCCTGACCTCGGACGTACTCGTGGGGATCGTGGAACCCCGCCTCGATCAGGGGCAGCACCTGCCTGCGCGACAGCCGCCGGTGCACCCGCGCGATGTGGCCGAAACCGAGAAGCGCGTTGCCCCGCACGTTGAAATGCGGATGCGTCGCCAAGCGCAGGCACACGCTTTCCGCCCACTTCGCGTCCTCCGCGTACAACGAGGCAGACACGACGGCGTACAGCAATTCTTCCGGCCGGTCCCGCGCGATCGCCGCCTCTACCTCCGCCGGTCCCCACTCCGGAATCGCTTCGTATTTCGCCATCGATTTCCTTCACTCGCCGTCGCCCCGAGCTCCGGAACCGCGTTGCACCGGATGGCGCCATCCACCTCGATCCCAGGACCCGCGAACGGATTGTGGGCGAGAAGGACGGCGCCATCGCGGTCCACGCAGTTCACCAGTGGCGTAAACTGCAGCGGGAATGCCACTCCGCCGGCGGGGAAACTACAGGCAGGCATCCGTGGCGGGGCCGCCACCGCAGACCCCCGGCTCCGTGGGCTGGCACTCCGGCGAGCAATACGTCAGGGCATGCACCAGCGTGGGACAGCCGTCGTTGGCGGACGCGCAGACGTAGGGCGCGTACGTCTCGCAGCACTCCGTGTTCTCCACGTACGTCTTGGCATGGCCCAGCACGGTCCCCCGCCCCGCCGCCGGGGCGATGGTCGCAAAGGACTCCACCTGCAGGTTGCTCAGCTCGAGCTTGATCTGGCGCATCTTGGGACCTCCGGAATGAGAACAGATGTAATGGCGGTATCCGGAATGGTAACCCTGCACGCCAGCCAACCGGAAGCCCTCGCGGCCCAGAAGGAACGTACGGCCAATCCGCGTCGTGCAGTGAGGCGGATACTCCGTACCCTTTGCACCGCCAGCACCGGCGAGTCGCATCCGGCCATTGCAGCTCGTTCAGGAGACGATCACGACAGGTGGCGGGATGTGCATGTCAGCACAACAAACGCGCACCACGGCGACGGGCTGAAACAATCACTCCCTCCGGCGCACGCCGAGCCCGGGTTCCGAATTGAATCGAACGGTTCCATCCGCCTCGATCCCGGGCCCCGCGAACGGATCGTGCGCCAGAAGGGCGGCGCCATCCAGGTCCACGTAATCCACCAGTGGCGTGATCTGCACGGCGGCGGCGATGCCGAGCGTAGATTCGATCATGCAGCCCAGCATCACCTTCATGTTGTGCG
Organism: Longimicrobium terrae; assembly: GCF_014202995.1. NCBI lineage: Bacteria > Pseudomonadati > Gemmatimonadota > Longimicrobiia > Longimicrobiales > Longimicrobiaceae > Longimicrobium > Longimicrobium terrae. The sequence goes on along the minus strand of NZ_JACHIA010000017.1, from coordinate 104,285 downwards.
CGCGCGCCGCGTGGATGATGCGGATCGCCTCGCGCAGGCTGCCGCACTTGCTGAGCTTGATGTTCACGCCATCCACCACGCCGGCCAGCTTGGCCACGTCCGTCGCGTTCTCCACCGACTCGTCGGCGATGATGGGGAGCGGCGAGTTCTCGCGCACGAGGCGAAGGCCGGCCAGATCGTGCGCGGGCAGCGGCTGCTCCACGAACTCCACGCCGAACTCCTGGAACATCGGCATGACGGCGATGGTCTGCTTGGCCGACCAGCCGGTGTTGGCGTCCACGCGGATCGTCTTGCCGGGCGCTTCCTCGCGAATCATGGACAGGATCTCGCGGTCGCGCGGCGTGCCCACCTTGATCTTGAGGATGGGATACGCGGCCGCTTCCCGCACCTTGGCGCGCATCACCTCCAGCTCGTCGATGCCGATGGTGAACGACGAGCGCGGCGCCGCCGCGGGATCCAGCCCCCACAGCTTCCACACGGGCACGCCCAGCCGTTTGCCGACAAGGTCGTGCATCGCCGCGGAGATGGCCACGCGCGCGGAGCCGTTGTGCGCCAGCGCGTGGTGCACCGCGTCGTCAATCCGCTCCAGCGCGAAGGGATCGCCGCCGGCCGCCTCTTCCAGCGCCTCCGCCAGCCGGGGGAGGATAGCCGTCACCGTATCCGCCGTCTCGCCGTAGAACGGCTGCGGCGAGGCTTCGCCCCATCCTTCCACGCCATCGCTGTCCCGCACGCGCACCCACACCAGCCGCCGCGACGGAGGCCCCACCTGCCGCGCGATGTTGAACGCGTGCTTGGTCTGGAGTTCGACGATCTCGAAGGAAAGCTTCATCGACGGAAGTGCGTGAGTGCTGAGTACGTGAGTGCGTTCGCCGAAGAGACTGGAGCGGATGAATCCGCCGCTCGAACGGCGCCAAGCTCCGACTCGCGGCCGCTGCCGCGTCCACGATCGAGGCTTCATCTGCCTCGGAGAAACAGCCGGGGCCTCCGCCGCAGTCCGCGGAGGCGGACTTCGTGTCTTTCGAGGCGCGGTTTCAACCGCCGGGCGGGACCACGAACGCCGGCGATGTCCTCCGCGGCGAACCGTCACCCGCCTCACCTTTTCGCCTCACCGGCCTTGCCAGCTATCGCGCCACGTGCGGAACTTCCACCCCGGTGACGGCGCGCATCTGCACGAAGTCGTACGCCGGCCACGGCCCCGTCAGGTCCAGCTGCAGCGCGCTGTTCAGCCGCGCCAGTACGTCCAGCCGGCTCTGGAACCCGGACGACGAACCGCGCTCCACCAGGAACGCGGCGCTCAGCACCCGCTGCCCCGCCGCGGGAAGCGTCACCGCGGCCACGCTCGTGCGCCGCAGCTCCGCGTAGATGTGCGTGGCCAAGTCCAGCGCCATTTGCCGCGCGAACCCCGGATCCACCACGTCCACGTGCAGCCGGAACTCCCACCGACCGCCCACGCGCTCCATCGCGCCGTGAAGCGACGCGTGGGACTCCGTAAGAAAACCGCGCACCGCGTCCGCGTCCGCGAACACGATCCCCACCGGCGCAGGCACCACGTGGCCCTGCAGCAGCGCGCGATGCACCTCCCAGTGGCGGGAAGCGACATGCCCGGGCTCCAGCTCCCCCCCCGGCGGCGGCGCGGGGCACACGAGCGCGCACAGGTCCGTTCCCGCCACCACCGAGGCACCGAGCGCCGGGTCCGCGGGCTCCCACGCGGCCCCGTGCTCCAGCGCGGGGAGCACGGCCAGCAGCGCCAGCCCGTGCGGGGAGCGGTGCAGCGGCCCCGGCGAGGGCGCCAGCCCCAGTTCCGACGCCACCTGCGGCCCGGCCAGGTCCGTCCGTGCCGCGGCTTCGGCGGGCGTGGGATCGGTGTCGGTCATGCGAACCGCGGGTCGGAAAGCAGCGCGTACACCTCGGTCTGCGGCTCCGGCGTGGTGACTTCGGGCCCGTCCGCGCCCATGTACACGTTCACCTCCGAGCGGAAACCCAGGTCGCCGGGCAGGTAGATCCCCGGTTCGATGGAAAAGCCCACGCCCTGGATCAGCGTGCGCGTGTCGCGCGTTTCCAGGTTGTCGATGTTGGGCCCGGAGCCGTGCAGGTCGCGGTCGATGGAATGCCCCGTCCGGTGGATGAAGGCATCTCCCCAGCCGCGGTCCGTGATGACGGCGCGCGATGCGTCGTCCGCCTCGTAGCCGGCCACGTCCTCGCCCGCTCTCCACCGGCGCCGCACCAGATCGATTGCCGCCAGCCGCGCGTCACGCACCGCGGCAAAGATGTCGGCGATGCGCTCCGGCACCTGCTCGCCGGCGTACCCCATCCACGTCTGGTCCGCGTAGACCGACGCGTCGTTCTCCTTGCCCCACAGGTCGATCAGCACCAGGTCGCCCGGGCGGATCTCGGAATGCTTTTCCGCCGAGGGGCCGTAGTGCGGATTGGCCGCGTTGCCGTTTACCGCCACGATCGCGTCACCGCCCACGGTGATGCCGCGCCGCTCGAACTCCTCGCCGATCCACACGCGCACGTCCCACTCCGTCAGCGTGCGCCCGGCCCGCAGCGCCTGCGCCACGTGGCGGAACGCGCCGTGAGCCGTCTCGTACACGTCGCGCGCGGCGCGCCGGTGGCTGGCGAGCCCCTCGTCGGACCAGCGGGCGTAGAACGCGCTCACCAGGTCCGCGGAGGTCACGATCTTCGCGCCGGTCGCGCGCACCAGTTCAATGACGCCGGCGGGAACGCGGTCCACGTACGGCACCGCGTCGCTGGCGGCGTACTCCATGGCCACGCGCGGGTTGCCGCCCAGCAGCTGCGCCAGCCGGCTGTCCAGTTCGCGCCACGAGGAGTATGGCCAGTTTTCCCCGATCCACCCCGTCCACGGCTGCTGCTCAATGCGGTGCGTGAGCGCCACCGGCTCGCCCTGCGCCGGAATCCAGACGAAGTAGCGGCGCGTCATCGCGGGCAGACCCAGCAGGTCCGAGGCGATGGGGTTGTTGCCCTTGAAGTTGTACAGCAGCCAGCCATCCACGCGGGTGCCGCGCAGGTGCTCGCGAATTCGTTCCACGGTGTCGCGGCTCAGCGCGACGGTTTCTTCCACGACGGCCATCATCCGGTGCGGTTGGGGGAAGGCGGGCGGCTACGGCGCGGTGCGGTCCGTGGGCCAGCGGGTTCCCTTGATCATCGAAAGTCCCAGCACGCGCTCGCGGGTCAGCAGGCGGTGAACCTCGCGTTCGCGGATCACGGCGCCCTTTACCCCGCCCCACCCCCAGCGGCGGTACGCGCGGCGCAGAATCGCCAGCCTTTCCCGCAATGTGAAAATTTCCGAAAAGTCGGGAAACGGTCCCGCCCCCGACGGGCGGAAGGGCGAGGGCGAATCGGACCAGTCCTCCACCACCAGCTCCACCACTCCGGCGTCGCGAAGCAGCTGCTTCCACTCCACCAGGATCATGGGGCGGGCGCCCAGGTGGCGCACCAGGATCTCGCGGCGGTTGGGGTCCACGTTGCCCGTCCAGATCAGCTGCACCAGCACCACGCACCCGTACGGCCGCGTGACCCGCGCCAGTTCCGCCACCGCGCGCGCGGGATCGGCCAGCGCCGCCAGTCCGATCTCGCCGATCACGACGTCGAAGCTGGCGTCCTTGAACGGCAAGTCGTCCAGCGACGCCGTCTCAAAGGTGAAGCGCCCGGCGGCCCTGCTTTCTCGCCCGCGCCGCTCGGCCTGCTGCACCAGGACGGGATCATGGTCCACGCCCACGCCGCTGACGCCGAACGACTCGGCCAGAAACAGCCCCGTGGTGCCGCGCCCGCACGCCACGTCCAGGACCTCGGTATCCGCCGTCAGTTCGGTCAGACGGCCGATCTGGCGGTAGAGGTCCTCGCCGCCGGGGGGAAACACCACGTCGCGGCTGAGGCGGACCAGGTCCAGCATGGACGGCCCGCCCGGCCGCGCGGACGGGGGAAGCGGAACCTGTTCCGGAGAAGACGGTGCCATGCCGACAGTATAGACCAACCCCGGAACCCTCGCCAGCCGACCCGCCCTCCATCCCTCTCCTTCCGCACGGACGAATGCCGGCCCGCACCGTGGCCCCCGCGTTCCTCCGCCACCCCCGCGTCCTCCGCGTGAAAGCACTTGGTGGAGACCGCGAAGCACGAGAGCCCCCGCGGCCGAAGCAGCGGGGGCTCTCTCCATCCGTCAGGCGATGGCGATCAGGCGCCCGCGCCCACCGCCACCAGCGCATCGGCCGGATCGGCGGCGTGCTGCGCGTCCTGCGCCAGGAACTGCTCGGCAAGCTCCACGTACTCCGCGCTGCCGATGTACAGCGGCGTGCGCTGGTGCAGCGAGGTGGGCTCGATCTCGTTGATGCGCGTGAAGCCGGTGGACGCGCGCCCGCCCGCCTGCTCGGCGATCATGGCGAGCGGCGCGGCCTCGTACAGCAGGCGCAGCTTGCCGTTGGGGCTCTTGCTGTCCGCCGGGTACATGAAGAAGCCGCCGTACAGCAGGTTGCGGTGGAAGTCGGCCACCAGCGACCCGATGTAGCGCGCGCTGAACGGCTTGGGATTGGTCCCGTCCACGCCCTTCAGGTGATCGACCAGCGCCCGCTGCCCCGCCGACCAGTTGCGGTAGTTGCCCTCGTTGGCGCTGAAGATCCGCTGCCCGGGCGAGGGGATGCGGATGTCGGGGTGGCTCAGCAGGAACTCGCCGATGGACGGCTCCAGCGTAAAGCCGTGCACGCCGTTGCCCGTGGTGTACACGAGCATGGTGGACGATCCGTACACCACGTACCCGGCGGCGATCTGCTTGTAGCCGGGCTGCAGGCAGTCTTCGGCGCAGCCGCGCTCGTGGTCGCTGATCTTGCGGTGCACGCTGAAGATGGTGCCCACGCTGACATTGGCCTCGATGTTGGACGAGCCGTCCAGCGGATCGAAGAGCACGCAGTACTTGCCCGTGGGAAAGCGGTCGGGGATGGGGATGAAGTCCTCCACCTCTTCCGAGGCCATTCCGCACAGGTGCCCCGTGTGGTCCAGCGCCTTGAAGATCACTTCGTGCGCGTACTCGTCCAGCTTCTTTACGTCTTCGCCCTGCACGTTCACTTCGCCCGTGTACCCCAGGATGTCGGCCAGCCCGGCGCGGCGCACCTCCTTGGCAATCATCTTGGCGGCAAAGGCCACGTCGGACAGAATGTTGGAAAAGGCGCCCGTGGCTTCGGGATACTGCCGCTCGGCCTCGATGATGTGCCGCTCGATGGTGATGACCGACTTGGTGGTCACGGGTTCCTCGGGGGTAGGGGTCCGCGGCGGGCGGCAAACCGGGCCTGCCGTTCGTAGGCTTCGACTTCGTACGGGTTCTGCCGGTACCCGTGACGCATCCACTGCGCGCAGTACTTGAGCGCGAACAGCGGGTCCTTCCACTGCTCCACGTGCACCAGTTCGTGCACGATCAGGTCGTCGGTCAGCGGCGTATCCGGATTGGCCAGAATGGTGCGCCCGAAGGTGACCGCGCCGGCCGCGCGCCGGCTTCCGCCCATGAACCACCCGCCCACGCGGGGCACCAGGTGCCCGCGCCGCACCGTCACCCCGGGGGGAACGGCGCAGGGAAGCTCGTCCGGAGGCACAGGCGGGCCCAGTACGCGGTCCAGCGCGCGGGACCACAGCCTCATCGCAATGTCCTTTCCGGGACGAACCGCGCTCCGGCTAATGTCGGTATTTTGGCGCGTACCGTCAAGAACGTCCACAGGATGGGTGCAAACGGGCGTTTCATGCCCGCAGTGCAGCAAACTCCGGTCCGGCCCGGCCGCAGACCCGGTTCAAAAAGGTGACGCCGCTCCCGCGCTGCACCTGATCCGCTCCGCGGGGACCGGACCCGTTTCCGGATTCACACCTCGATCCGCCGATCTCCTGGTGGATTTTGTCTCCGCCCCATGACGACCGCCAGCCTGTCCGGCGGTTCGCGCGGATCCAACGCCGCCGCATCACGCCGTCCTCCGCGCTACGGATCTCCGCGCGACCAGTGCTCCCCGCCGGGCTCCACCTCCACCAGCACCGTGCCGTCGCGGTCCGTGCGCGCCACCGGCACATGGTGCATCTGAAGCCGCTGCAGCGCCTGCGCGTGCGGATGCCGGTACTTGTTGCGCACCCCGCAGCTGATGACCGCCAGTTCCGGCCGCGCGGCCTGCAGCAGCGCGTCGGACGACGCCGTCCGGCTGCCGTGGTGGCCGGCCTTGAGCACGTCCACGCGCAGCGCCGCCCCGTGGCGCGCCACCAGCTGCTCCTCCACCCCGCTCGGCGCGTCACCCGTCAGGAGGGCGGAGAACTCGCCGTAGCGCAGCAGGATCACCGCGCTGATGTCGTTCACGTCCTCCGGCGCGTGCAGGCTGGCTTCCGTGGGCCAGAGCACCGTGAACGTCACCCCATCCACCGACAGCACGCGGTCGCGCCGGGCGGCCAGCCACTCCACCCGGTGCTCCACCGCCGTCTGCAATGTTTCCAGATACATCGGCGAGCCGTACGGCATCCCCGGCTCCAGGAGGCGCGCCACGGGCATGGCGCGCATCACCGCTGCGGCGCCGCCAATGTGGTCCGCGTGGGGATGGGTGAGTACCATCGCTTCGAGCCGCGTGACGCCGCGGGCGCGCAGAAACGGCAGCACGCGCCGCTCGCCGGCGTCCCACTCGCCATCGCGCTCGCCCGCGTCCACCAGCACCCACCGGTTCCCCGGGGTACGGATCGCGATCGCGTCGCCCTGCCCCACGTCCAGGAACGCGATCTCCATCCCTCCGCCGGAGGCCGCGCCGGAGAAAGGAAGCAGGAGCAGCGTGGCGGCCGCGGCCATCAGCGCCGCGGACCAGCGCACGCGCGCGCGCATCCGCAGCGTGGCATCCATCACCAGCAGAAAGGCGATCGCGGCCAGCGCCCACAGCCACCAGCGCGGGCGCGTGACCGCCGCGTGCCCCCAGGGAACGCGCAGCGCCAGGTCGACCACCAGGTTCAGCAGGTCCAGCGCGAGCCCCGCCCCGTCCGCCACCAGCCGGGCGAGCGGCGGAGCCAGCGGGTCCAGCAGCGCCGCCGCACCCACGCCGATGAGCGCCAGGCTGGTGAGCGGAATGGCGGGCAGGTTGGCGAGAATGGATACCGGCGCCACCTGCCCGAACGCGTGAGCTACCACTGGAGCGGTGCAGGCAAACGCGGCGATGCTGACGGCGACGGACTCCGCCAGCCACCGCGCGGCCGGATGCCTGCGCCACGCGGACGGAACCGCCGCGATCATCGGCGCGCGGAACAGAATGATGCCCAGGACTCCCGCAAATGACAGCTGGAACCCCACATCCAGCGCCTGCATGGGATCGATGGCGAGGATGACCAGCGCCGCGGCGGACACGATGGGAAGGGTGGCGGAAGGACGCTGCAGCACACCCCCGATGAGCACCAGCCCCATCATGATGCCGGAGCGCACCGCGGATCCCGGCGCGCCGATCAGCGCCAGGTACACGGCCATCAGCAGGATCGTGAGCCACGCGATCCGCGCGCGGCTCAGGCGAAGGATGCGCCCCAGCAGCACGAACACGGCGCCGAGCAGCGCCACGTGAGTGCCGCTGATGGCCAGCAGGTGCACCAGCCCCGTCTGGGCGAAGCGGTTGCTCAGGTCGCGGTCCAGCGTCTCGCGCCGGTTCAGCAGCAGCGCGTCCGCCAGGGGACCGTGGCGTCCCATCAGCCGGTGCACCCGGCGCTGCGACGCGCCGCGAGCCGCCAGCAGCGGGTGCGCGGACCATCGCGGCGGAGCGGTCTGCACGCTGTCCACCGACACGTATCCCGCGAATGCGCCGTCCCGCGGCCATGCGCTGCCCAGCACGGGGCGCGGCAGGGTGCGCCATTCGCCGCGCACCACCACCTCCGTCCCGGCGAGGGCGGGCGCCGCGCCGCGCGGCATGCGCACCCGCACTCCGCCGGTGCAGCCGGGGATCACGCCCGTGCGGGACGCGATCTCGCGCACCTGCGTGGGCAGCAGCGGCCGCTTGCCGTCGTCGTCCGGGGGCGGGGTCCAGTTCGCCGCCAGCACGCCGGTGACGACCAGCGGGTCGCCGTCGCGCAGGTGTGCGCGGCAGTCCGCCACCGCGTCTGCCCGGGCGAGGGCCCCGTGCCCCGCCCCCGCCATCGCCACGGCCGCCCACAGCACCGCGCGCGGCATCCAGCGCGGGGCCGGCCCGCCGGTGATGCGCGGGTAGAGCCAGGGCGCGCCGAGCAGCGGCACCGCCACGAGGGCGATGCCGCCGGTCATCCATTCGAGCCGCAGGCCGGCCAGAAGCCCGCCCAGAAAGGCGAGCGACGCGGCCACGAGCGGAAGGCGGATCAGGTTCACCGGAAGCGGGGTGCGGGGACAGAAAATCGGTCGCCCGCATGATAATCATCTCCCCTCCAGCCTCAAATAACCGAATCCGCCAGCTTGCGGACCCGTTTCCCGACATCCCATTGCCGCATTCCACCGGACGTCATCCACGCAAGGAAAACGGCCGCGAAACCCGGGGGTTCGCGGCCGTTTTCCGTCGTCTGGAGACGGCTTCAGTTCGAGGCAGCCGTGCAGTCCGGCCCGGCCGAACACACGCACGGAGGCGCAAAGCAGACGCAGGTGCCCCCGGGACGATCCGGACCGGTGGTGGTGCTCGTGGGGTCCGTGATGGTGCTGAACGACTTGACCGAAAGCGAGTCGAGGTTGAGCCTGAGCTTATCCATGGTCGTTCTCCGGTACAGGTGTACGGCTCCCGCTCGTCCGGCAGATTCCGGTGTCGCGGGGTGGCGTAAAAGGGAGTCCCTCAATCTGTCAGAAACTGGAAGCTCTCACAAGACGCTGCTTTCCACGCGCACGGAGTAGACGCCCCGAGCCGGAGCCGGGAACGTCTCACCCTCATCATCCGCGATGCGCGGACCGTACTTCGCGCGGTGACACCGACCGACCGTTCCTCAGCACACCCACTTGCAGTCGGTGCAGTACCACTGCGAGTTGGGGCAGCCCTGGCCCGGATACGTACCGCAGTAGTCGTATCCGCAGGTTGCCGGCTGTCCGCAGGTGGTGTCGCACGTCGCCTCGGAGAACTGCCGGCCGCACGTACCGCCGTCGCAGGTGTTCTCCGCGCAGGTGTAGTACCCCAGCGTGTCGCCCCGCCCCTCCACCGTGCCGCGCCCCGGCACCTCGCCCGCGGGGGCGAACGACTCCACGCTCAGTTCATCCAACTTCAGGATCAGCTTGGTCATGGGGATGCTCCGTTCCGGTGTGCGTGAGGGGGGATGAGACGATGTGGCGGCGGCAGGTACCGTGGCTGTCGGACAGGACGTGGTTCCGCCCGGCTGGTGCAGGTGCGCGCAGCTTGATGCAAGGCGCGGCGGCAACGGCGGGACGAGGAGCCAGACGCGGCGTGCCGGCCGGCGACGAACCGCGCCTTATCTCGCGAAGGCGGAATAAGAGCGGCTCTGATCCAACCTAATCACCATCGCGCCCGCGCACAACGACATATTCTCCGAGCCAACGATCGCGAACGAAAACCGCCGCCCCCCGTAGGAGAGCGGCGGCTTACCATCAAAATCCAGCTCAGTACGCGGGCGGGTCCGGCTCGCGGGGATGCGGGATGGTCGCGTCCTCGTCCGTCGCGCGGCGGGGCGTGTCCATGTCCGCCCACGGCGAGTGCGCCACCGGCGGCGGCGCGGCCCACGTGGCGTCGTCCGCGCGGCTGGCGGCGGGCGCGAGGGGCTCGCGGCGCGGGGGCACCGCCGCGGGGCGCGCCGGAAGGTCGTCCAGCAGGCCGCGGGCGCGCAGTTCCTGGCGCATCCGCATGTCCTGCCGCAGGCTCAGCATCATCATGGTCAGCATGCCAGCCACGAACGCCACGAACAGCACCAGCGTGAGCGGCGCGCGGTAGAACGTCGCCACGCCCGCGTGCAGCACCACGCGCTCGCCGCGGTTCAGCCAGGTGACCAGCGCGCCGGCCAGCGCGACGCCGGCGATGGGAAGCCAGCCGGGCATCTTCACGCGGCCGCCAGCGCGCCGGCCATCTCGCCCACGAAGGTGGAGCCGCTGGTGCCCGTGAGCTCCACGTCCACGAAGTGGCCGATCAGGCCGACCGGGCCCTCAAAGGTGACCACCTTGTTGCCGCCGGTGCGCCCCTGAAGCCCGCCGCGCTTCCCTTCCTTTTCCACCAGCACTTCTTCCGTGCGGCCCACCTCGGACTGGTAGATCTCCGCCTGGATGGCGCGGTGCGTCTCAATCAGCCGCTGCAGGCGCGCCGAGCCGATTTCGTCGGGGACGAACTGGTCGGCGGGCAGGCGCGTGGCGGGGGTGCCGTCGCGCAGCGAGTACTTGTACAGGAACGCGTCGTCGTAGCGCACGGTGCGCATCAGCTGCAGCGTGGCCTCGTACTCCTCGTCCGTCTCGCCCGGAAAGCCCACGATCACGTCCGTGCTCAGGGAGATGCCGGGCATGGCCGCGCGAACCCACTCGATCTTTTCCAGGTACTCTTCCACCGTGTAGCGGCGCAGCATGCGCTTGAGCGTGCGGTTGTGGCCGCTCTGCACGGGAAGGTGCAGCTGCTTGCACACGCGCGGCTCCTCGGCCATCGCCTCCACCAGCTCGCGGGTGAAGTCGTTGGGGTGCGGGCTGGTGAAGCGCACGCGGCGGATTCCGTCCACGTGCGCCACCTCGCGCAGCAGGCGGGGAAAGTTCCATCCGCCGTGCTCGTACGAGTTTACGGTCTGCCCCAGGAGTGTGACCTCGGGAACGCCGTCCGCGGCCAGCGCGCGCACCTCGTCCAGAATCGCCTGCGGATCGCGGTTCTTTTCGTCACCGCGCACGTAGGGGACGATGCAGTAGGTGCAACGGTAGTTGCAGCCGCGCTGAATGGGCACCCAGGCGCTCACGGCCGAGATGCGCTTGGCGGCGACGCCCTCGTAGTTCTCGTGCGGGTCAAAGCCCAGGACGGCCAGGCCGCGGGCGGCGATGGCCGGCGCGGACTGCGACATGGGCAGGCGTCCGGCGGGCCCGCGGCGCGCGACCACCTCGGCGAGCTTGTCGGAAAGCTGGCGATAGGCGTCGGGGCCCATCACCATGTCCACGCCGCCCGCGCGGCCCAGCAGCGACTCGCCCATGCGCTGCGCCATGCAGCCGGTAACGCCGATGACGACGTCCGGGTTGTCGCGGCGAATCTGCTGAAGCTGCCCCACGCGGCCGATGACGCGCTGTTCCGCGTGGTCGCGGATGGCGCAGGTGTTCACCAGGATGACGTCCGCGTCTTCGGGCTTGTCGGTGGTGGAGAAACCCTGTTCGGCCAGGATGCCGTGCATCAGCTCACTGTCGCTGATGTTCATCTGGCATCCGTACGTTTCGATGTAGGCTCGCTTCATGGCAGGCACTGCGGGAATCACTGGGGATCGGGCGCAAGACCTTCGCGTACACCGGAACCGCCCCGCGGTTCGCGTCGAGAGGTCGCCGGGACGGTTTCGTGTGGAGCGGGAGAGTTGGACCGGCGGATGGTAGATCCTTCGTCGGCGCCAGGGCTCGGCTCACCCGCAAGTTCGTCCGGCGCCTCCTCAGGATGACATGGTTTGGGGCTGGAACAGGGTCTGTGCCCCACGCCTGGAATCGTCGCCGCACCACGCCATCCACCCCCCACATGTCATCCTGAGGAGCGCCGGCGGAAGTTTCTGCGGCACCACACTCTGGCGCGACGAAGGATCTAGCCTGGGCACGAGCCAACTCCGCCGCCATCAACAGATTCAGCGCGCCTGTCCATCCTCGGCGACAGGCAGCCCGATGTGCACCGCCAGATCCTCCCATCCCGGATTCTGCGCTTCGATCAACTCCGCCTTGCGGCGTCTCGTCCATCCCTTCAGCTGCTTCTCGCGCTCGATCACCGAGCGAATGTTCTCGCCTGCCTCATAGTAGACAAGCCTGTTCACCCTGTAACGTTGCGTGAACCCCGCGATCGCGCCGGTCCTGTGCTCCACGATCCGGCGAGGCAGGTCACTGGTCACGCCCACGTAGAGCACGCGCGCGAGACTCGCGACGATGTACACGAAGTATGTGGTCATCCGACGAACAGGGAAGAATGCGGGAATTCCGGCACCCAGGAGAGAGTACTGACAAACTGGACACCCGTCAACGAAAACGGCCCCGCCATGAGCGGGGCCGTTAAGAACGCCGTGACGATCGCGATCAGCTGCGCGCCCAGTCGCCGTACAGCGGAAACCGGTCGCACAGTTCGCGGATCTCGCCGCGGACACGCCCGGCGACGGCCTCGTCTCCCGGCGCGCTGATCACCTGGTCGATGAACCCGGCGATCGTCTCCATCTCCCCCACTCCCAGCCCGCGCGTGGTAAGCGCCGGCGTGCCGATGCGGATGCCGCTGGTGACGAACGGCGACTCGGTTTCCCCCGGCACCGTGTTCTTGTTCACCGTGATCCCCGCCGCGTCCAGCGCCTTTTCCGCCACCTTGCCCGTCACGCCCTTGCTGCGCAGATCCACCAGCATCAGGTGGTTGTCCGTCCCCCCCGACACCAGCGTAAACCCGCGCTCCGCCAGCCCCTGCGCCAGCGCCTGCGCGTTGGCGATCACCCGGCCGCTGTAGTCGCTGAACTCCGGGCGCAGCGCCTCGCTGAACGCCACCGCCTTGGCCGCGATCACGTGCATCAGCGGGCCGCCCTGCACGCCCGGAAAGATCTGCTTGTCGATGGCCTTGGCGTGCTCTTCGGTGCACAGGATCATGCCGCCGCGGGGCCCGCGCAGCGTCTTGTGCGTGGTGGTGGTCACCACGTCCGCGAACGGCACCGGGTTGGGATGGTGCCCCGTGGCCACCAGCCCGGCGATGTGCGCCATGTCCACCACCAGCCGCGCCCCGCACTCCCGCGCGATCTCGCCGAACGTCTCAAAGTCGATCTGCCGCGGATACGCACTGGCCCCCGCCACGATGATGGACGGGCGCACCTGCATGGCCTGGTCGCGAAGCGCCGCGTAGTCGATGCGGTGGTCGTCAGGCCGCACGCCGTACGCCGCCACGTTGTACAGGCGCCCGCTGAAGTTCACCGGCGAGCCGTGCGTCAGGTGCCCGCCCTCGCTCAGGTTCATTCCCAGCAGGGTGTCGCCGGGCTGCATGAGCGCGAAATAGACGGCCATGTTGGCCTGCGCGCCCGAGTGCGGCTGCACGTTGGCGTGCTGCGCGCCAAACAGCTGCAGCGCGCGCTGGCGGGCCAGCTCCTCCACCTCGTCCACCACCTCGCAGCCGCCGTAGTAGCGCTTGCCCGGGTAGCCCTCGGCGTACTTGTTGGTGAGCACCGAGCCCTGTGCCTGCATCACCGCCTGCGACACGAAGTTCTCCGAGGCGATCATCTCCAGCTGGTGCTCCTGCCGCTCGGCCTCGGAAATGAGCAGGCGGTGGATATCGGGATCAGTCTGCTTCAGCGCGTCCATGTTCCTGAACCGGAGACGGAGGGTGGAGGTCAAGCGCCCAAACTACCCCGCGCACGGCATGCTGTCGAGACTCGCCGCCCGATCGGCTGATCCCGTATCAGCGGCGCAGACCTTGCGACGGATGTTTCCCAATCGTCCGGCCCGCCCGCGCCGGAGTCATGACCTGCGCACAAAGGAATCCGATGAAGCACCTTCGACTCGCGTCCGCCGCCCTGGCGCTGGCGCTGCTGGGCACCGCGGCGTGCGCCGGCGGCAACGGCGGCCGCCTGAGCCCCGAAGACTACCGCCGCACCGTCACCGGCCGGGGGCGCGGCGAGGCCTCGGCGCCGCGCCAGAACCGCGGCAACGGCAAAGACAAGGAGCGGCACGACAACGGCCGCCGCGGAAACGGCAACGGCAACAACGGGAATGGGAACGGCAATAACCGAGACGGCAACGGGCGCGGAAACGGCCGGGGCCACGGAAACGGTCACAGCTGACCACCGTCTGGATGGATGAAAATGAGAGCGGCGGCGAGGAATGAATCCTCGCCGCCGCTCTCGTTTGTCCATCCCGGTCCATCAGGAGCGCTGCGTCCAGACGACGATCACGCCGCAGTCCGGGTCCTGCGCGGGGAGTTCCGCGGGCGCCTCGTAGCTCTGCTCGTACACCTCCACGCCCCACAGCTCGTTGGGATCCACCAGGTCGTTCAGCCGGTCGTCGCCCGTGACGCGCTTGATGGCGCCGTTCACGTAGATCGTGGGAACGCAGGTGCCTCCGCCACGGCCGGGCAGCAGCGGCTCGCCGGGATCCGCGCGCTCCGCCCGGGTAAAGCGCATGCGCGGAACCGACTGCAGAATCGTGCTGAGCGGTCCCGGCCGTCGCGCGTCGATCACCTCCGGAAGCACGAACGACCCCACCCCGCGCCCCGCGCGGATGAAGAAGTTGCGCGCCCGCCGGTCCTTGAAGGGGGGCGTCTGCCGCGCGGTGATCGTCACCCCGCTCAGCGTCACCGCCGACGGGGGCAGCCGCAGGTCCGCGCTCAGCATCGATCCGGGGCCCACCCGCAGCCAGTCCGAAGCCGCCGCGCGGTAGCCGATGCGCTCGCCGCGAAGCTGCACCGTGGCGGCGCTGTCCAGCAGGAGCAGAAACCGGCCGCTGCCGTCCGTCTGCCCGCTGGCCCGCAGCCGGCCGGCCTGGTCCAGCACCGAAACCGCGGCCTGCGCCACCGGCTGGCCCGTCGCCAGGTCCAGCACGCGCCCGCTCACCGACTGGGCGGCGGCCGCGGCGGGGAGCAGGGCGGACAACAGAAGCGCATGAAGCGCGCGGCGCAGCGTCACGTAAGGCATGGGGGCACGCGTGGATGAAACTGGATTGTCGTCTGTGGCCGATGGTACCGCCGCGCGGACGGTTTGATCCGCGCCGCGCCGTCCTCAGCCGGCGCGGACGATGGATTCGCGGGTGATCTCCGCCAGCGAGCGGCATCCGGAAAGCGCCATCGTCAACTCGAAGTCCGCCAGCAGGTTGCGAATCACCTCCGCCACGCCCGCCTGCCCCGCCACCGCCAGTCCGTACACGTACGGCCGGCCCAGGCACACGGCGCGCGCGCCCAGGGCGAGCGCGCGGAACACGTCCACCCCGCCACGGATGCCGCTGTCCATCAGCACGGGAATGCGCCCGGCGACCGCCTCCACCACGCCGGGGAGCGCATCCAGCGCGGCGATGGACCCATCCACCTGCCGCCCGCCGTGGTTGCTGACGATCACGCCGTCCATCCCCGCGTCCACCGCCCGCCGTGCGTCATCCGGATGCAGAATGCCCTTGAGGATGATGGGCAGCCGCGTCCGCGCGCGCAGGAACGGCAGTTCGTCCCAGGTGAGCGACGGGCGCGAATAGGTGGCGATGAACTGCTGCACGGCGCGCAGCGGCTCCGGACGGCGCAGGTTTTTCCAGAAGCCGCCAGGATGGGCGGCGGTCAGCGAGGCGAACGTGCGCAGCGACGACGGGTTCACCTGGCGCGGCGGCGGCGCGGGGCCCTCCGGCGGCGGTCCGTGCAGCGACTCCAGGAACACGGGGTCGTTCACGTACTGCGCGATCCCCTTGCCGCGCAGAAAGGGGAGGTAGGCGAGTTCCAGGTCGCGCGTGCGCCAGCCCAGCAGCGTCGTATCCAGCGTCACCACGATGGCGCCGCACCCTGACGATTCCGCGCGCGAGACGAAGCTTTCCACCAGCGCGTCGCTCTTGCTCCAGTACAGCTGAAACCACCTCGGCGCGTCGCCCATCACCGAAGCGGTGTCCTCCATCGGGAAGGAGGCCTGGCTGCTGAAGATGAACGGCACTCCCGTTTCCGCCGCCGCGCGGGCGACGGCCAGGTCCGCTTCCGGGTGCGCCATCTCCAGCACGCCCACGGGCGAAAGCAGCACCGGCGCGGCCAGGCGCTCGCCGAACAGTTCCATCGAGGTGTCGCGGGCAGACACGTCGCGCAGCATGCGAGGCACGATCCGCCACCGCTCGAACGCCGCGCGGTTCTCGCGCACCGTGCTTTCCGACCCGGCTCCGCCCGCCACGTAGGCGAACGCTTCCTCGCTCATGGCTTCCCGCGCGGCGTCTTCCAGCGCCTGCGCGCCCACGGGCACGGCGGGGCGCCGGCCGTTCACCCCGCCCACGTAGATGTCGGACTGCCGGGAAAGCGCGGTCGGTCGATCAGTCATCGGCGCGGCGGAACGGGTGGTCAGATCAGCGGAGCCGCACGATAAAACCGCCTCGCCCGCGCGGCAACGGTCCGCGGGCGAAGAAACGGCTCAGGGGACGATCTTCGCTCAGCGGACGGCACGCCGCGGAACAAAGAAGCGGGGCGCGGCCGCATGGCCGCGCCCCGCCCGTCATCCCCAAAAGCGAAGATCAGCCCGCGACGGGCACGCCCGCGTCCATGCGCTCGGTGTACACCTGCACGTCGTACCCTTCCTTGCGGATGCGCAGGTCGTAGTACAGCACCGTGTTCACCACGGCCGCCAGCGGGTTCAGCAGAATCATCACCAGGGTGCTCACGATGTTCAGCGAGCGCGTGCCGGTGAACACGTAGCCCAGCACCACCATCACGCCGATCACGGCCACAAAGGTGATCACCAGCGTCATCACGGCCGTCAGCAGCACGTGCATCAGGTTCCCCCGGGCGAGGTCGCGCGACCGCTCGAACGAGTCGTTCGCCTTGCGTCCCTCAATCATCACCGCCTGCTGCATTCCAAACGTCCACGCGGCCGCGATCAGCCCGGGAATCACCAGCAGCAGCAGCCCGATCCCGATCATGAGCCCCTGGATGATCGCGGCGCCCCACACGGACATGAAACGCCCGTTCACCCGCTTGACCGCCGTCACCCCATCCAGTTGCCGCCCCATGTAGCCTTCCGAGGCGATCAGCACCACCGCCGCGCTGGCGGCCATGAAGAAGATGTTGCTCACCCGGTCCACCACGCTCAGAAACTCCTCCGGCACAACCACCTGCAGCAGCAGGATGGGCAGAATGAACAGCCCCGTGGCGGTAACGATGGGAACCATGTGGGCGCGGTACAGCTGGAACGCCATGTCGAGGATTTCGCCGATGGAGCGGACGCGCAGAGCGGGAGCGTTCATGTGGATGCCAGGATGGTTTTCTGGATGAGAGAAAAGGCGGGACGCATACGATAACGGCGCCCCGGTCGAGAATCAAACGTTCACGCCACGGGCCACGTCCCCCGTGCCGCGCCGAACCCGGCTCCGGCGATCACGTCCGCGATGGATGACCGGCCGCTGCCGGCCAGCTGCGCCATCGCCCGGCCGCACAGCGCGCCGATGACGTTGCCGGTTCCGCTGTACCCGCCCGCCGCCCACACCCGCGGCCGCACCTGTTCCAGCACCGGCATTCCGGACGGCGTGTACCCCACGGACGCGGCCCAGCGGTGCGTCACGGGCGCATGCACGCCAATGCGCTCACGAAGGAACGTTTCCAGCCGCCGCTGGACCAGTTCGCCCGGCGTACCATCCGCGGTCCACTCCCCTTCCCCGCCATGGTCGCGGAAACCGCCCAGCGTGATGCGCCCGTCCGGAAGCTGCTGCCAGTACTCGTATCCCCAGCGCGCATAGACGGGACGGGGCACGCGCACCTCCGTGGTGGGCACGGTCGACAGCATCTGCAGCCGCGCCGTCCGCACGCGTCCATCCAGTTCCGGAAGCAGCCGCTCCAGCCGGCCATCCACCGCCACCAGCACCGCGCCGCACCGGATGCGGCCACCGGGCGTACGCACCTCGCCTGTTGAGATCTCCACGGCCGGCGTGTGCTCGTACAGCCGCGCTCCCTCCCGCGAGGCGCGCTCCGCAAGCGTCCGGCAGCGCCGCAGTGGCTGAAACGCGCAGTCCGCGGGGGTCAGCAGGCCGTCGCCCTCGGGACCGGAATACGCCTCCGCCGCCAGGCCGTCCGCACGCATGGCCGCAAGCTGGCGCGCGCAGTCATCGCGCTCCTCATCCGAATCCGCCACGCGCAGCGAACCCGTGCGTCGCACGGCGTCCGGCGTCTCCGCCGCGATCCGCTCCACCTCGTCCAGTGTCAGCCGGTAGAGCGCCGAGGCCCACTCCCGCCCCAGCGCCTCCACCGCGTCGTGGTAGAAGTGATACGTCCCCGCAAGCAGAAATCCGCCGTTGCGCCCCGCCGCCCCGCCTGCGACCGGCCCCGCGTCGATGCCCACGGCGGACACGCCCAGCCGCAGCAGCTCTCCCACGCACGACAGCCCCGATCCGCCGAGCCCGATCA
The DNA here is from genome assembly GCF_014202995.1 of Longimicrobium terrae. Classification (NCBI taxonomy): domain Bacteria; kingdom Pseudomonadati; phylum Gemmatimonadota; class Longimicrobiia; order Longimicrobiales; family Longimicrobiaceae; genus Longimicrobium; species Longimicrobium terrae. The sequence continues at coordinate 86,094 of NZ_JACHIA010000017.1, read as the reverse complement.
CGCACACGTCCGCGGAATCGTCCCCGGCGAGCAGCGGAAGCGGCGTCCACGGCGTATCATCCCACACCGGCATGTTGGCCGGCGCGGGCGGGAACGGATTGTCGTGCGGATGAGTTGCGGTCACGGATGGGATGAACGGCGGGGACGTGCGGGATCAGCCGCGGGTGCCGGCTTCCTTTTCGGCGCGCGGCGCGGCGGCCACGCGGTTGCGGCCCAGTTCCTTGGCGCGATAGAGCGCGGCATCCGCCAGCGCGAGTGCGTCGGCGGGCACCGCGGTGCAGTCCGGCACGCACGCCACGCCCAGCGACGCGGTGACGGAAAGCGGGCGGCCGTTCCAGTTTACGCTGCGCGACTCCAGCGAGCGGCGAATGCGCTCCGCGGCTTCCGTGGCTTGCCGCAGCGTCGTTTCCGGCAGCAGCACCACGAACTCCTCGCCGCCCAGCCGCGCGGGAAGGTCCACGTCGCGGACGGTCGCCTTGAGCAGATCCGCCACGTGGCGCAGCACGCGGTCGCCCGCCTCGTGCCCCCACGTATCATTGAACTTCTTGAAGAAGTCGACGTCGATGGCGATCAGGCTGAACGGCCGCGCGTAGCGGTCGAAGTAGCCGGACAGCGCCGTCAGCCGCTGGTCGAACGCGCTGCGGTTGGGCAGGTCAGTGAGCGGATCGGTGGATGCGCGGTGGTCCAGCGCCTCGAAGCGGCGCGCGCTCCGCATCGGCAGCGGCGCAATGGAGCAGAGCGAGTGCAGAATCTCGCGCTCCCGCTCGCCAAAGCGCCCCGGCTCGGGGTGCCAGGCCGCGACGGCGCCGATCGCCCGTCCGTCCACCATCAACGGCAGCACGACGGCGGACCGCGGCGCCCGCTCCCACTTCTCGCCCGGGGCAAGCAGCGGAAGCCGGTCGCGCTCGCGCTTGAGGTCCGCGTAGGCCAGGTCCACGCCGTGCTTTACGGCCAGCGCCACCCGCGACTCGCCCTCGCCGAACGCCTCCGCCGCCATGGGCATGGGATCGCCGCTGGCGTGCAGCACCTTTCCGCGCCCGCTGTCGTCCGTCACCATCATCACCGCCGCGCCGGCCGCGCCGGTGCCCTGGCGTACCACGGCGCACAGTTCGCCGGCGAACTTTCCCATCTCCAGTTCTCCGGGGAGCACCCGCACGGCATCCGCCATCGCGCGCATGCCCGCTTCCGCGCGGTGGATGGACGAGCGCCCACGCAGCAGCCCCAGCACGGTGGCCAGGTGCTGTCCCCCGCGGACCGCGGCGGCTTCCGCGCCGGGCGGCACCATGCCGGGATACGCCAGCGACAGCACCATTCCGCCCTGCTCAGTTTCCACCGGAACCAGCAGCATCTCCGCCGCCCAGGGCGAGGGCAGGTCCCGCTTGCCGCGCTCGATCCGCTGCGGCAGGCGTTCGTCGATGGCCCACGCGAACGGGTGCCCGGCCAGCGCCACGGGCGACGCGGGCGCGGGCACATCCGGCGCGGCCACGCGGGCCATCAGCGACGCGGAGCGGTCTTCCTGCTCGCCCTCCGCCCGCCAGAGCGCCGCCTCGTGCGCGTCCGTCGCGCGCAGCACGATGCCGATCGCCGTATCCACCGTTTCGGAATCCGTCGCGGCGCCTTCGCGGGGAGCCGCGGGCGCGGGCTGCGGCCGGTCATTCCCGGTGGACGCTCCGCGGCCCATCCGCGATCCGATTCCCGCCAGCGCCGGGCCGACGCCCATCAGCAGCGCCCAGCGCGCCGCGGCGGCCCACCCCGGCGCCGTGCCGTCCATCCAGTCCGCGCCCAGCCCCAGGAGCAGCGCCGCGCCCGCGCCGTGCATCCCCCACCGCGGCGCGCGCCGGGCAAAGAGCGCGGCCCACGCGGCGCCCAGCGCAATCAGCGGCGACGCAAGGTGCCCCGTGACGGCGATCAGCAGGTGCGCGGCGGGCCACATCGCCGCCGCGGAGGCCGCGTCCCGTCCCCGCGCGCGAAAGGTCCACACCGCCATTCCCGCCAGCAGCGCGACGCCCAGCGCGGCGCCCCACCACGCCAGCCGCGGCGCGAACGCCAGCAGGGCCAGGTAGGCCAGCGCCGTCGCCGCGAGCGGAAGCGGATGGGAGATGCGGGAAGCGGAGATGATCAGGCGGGCGGCAGGAGGTTGATGCGCGACGCGGCGGAAGCCGCGCCGAATCCGTTGTCGATGTTGACCACGGTGACACCGGACGCGCAGGAGTTCAGCATCCCCAGCAGCGCGGAAAGTCCGCCGAACGCCGCGCCGTAGCCCACGCTCGTCGGCACGGCGATCACGGGGACCGAGACGAGGCCGCCGACCACGGAGGGGAGCGCCCCTTCCATTCCCGCCACGACGATGATCACCGCCGCGCCGGCCAGCGTGTCTTGCGCGGCAAGGATGCGGTGGATTCCCGCCACGCCCACATCCGTCAGTCTTTCCACCGGATTGCCGAACGCGGCGGCCGTATCCGCCGCTTCTTCCGCCACCGGCAGGTCGCTCGTCCCCGCGGTCACGATCAGCACCGAACCCCGTGTGCGCCGCGCGACGGGCTCCGCCGCGGGCAGGTACGCCGTCCGGCCCAGCGGGTTGATGCGGATGCCGGGGACGGCGGCCCGCAGCGGCTCGAAGGCGGCCTCATCCACCCGCGTCGCAAGAACACCTTCTCCGCGCGCCGCGATGCGCGCGGCGATCATGGCCAGTTGCTCCGGCGTCTTGCCCAGGCCGAAGACGACTTCCGGAAAGCCGTGCCGCAGCGCGCGGTGATGGTCCACGCGGGCGAATCCCAGGTCCTCCGTGGGCGCCCAGGCCAGCCGCCGCTCCGCCTCGTCCACCGGCAGGGAGCCGGCCGCCACCTCGTCCAGCAGCGCGCGCAGCCGCTCGGGCGTCACGCCGGCGCTCCCTCGTACTCCGCCAGGTACCCTTCCAGCAGCCGCTCGGCATCTTCCAGCCGCCGCACCTCGAACAATTCCTGCCGCAGCAGACGCCCGTTCGGCAGCCCCTTGGTATACCACCCCAGGTGCTTGCGGAACTCGATCATCGCCTTTTCCTCGTCCGATTCCCAGGCGATGGCGAGGCGCGCGTGCTCGATGACGATGCGGAAGCGCTCCGCCGGATCGGGATCGGCGGGAACCGGAAGCCCCTGCAGCGCCGCGCGCCCCTGCCGGAACAGCCACGGCGCCCCGTGCGAGCCGCGCGCGATCATGATGGCGTCGCAGCCGGTGTGCGCGTGCATGCGGGCCGCGTCCTCGCCGCGGAACACGTCGCCGTTGCCGATGACGGGGATGTCGAGCGCGGCCTTCACCGCGGCGATCTCATCCCAATTGGCCGTGCCGCTGTACATCTGCGTCCGCGTGCGCGCGTGCAGCGTCAGCGCGACGGCGCCCGCGTCCTGGCAGCGCAGCGCGATCTCCACCGGCCGCCGCGTCTCTTCCGTAAAGCCGCTGCGGATCTTGACCGTCGTGGGAATGCTGATGGCCGCCTTTACCGCGCGGATGATGTTTTCCACCAGATCCAGGTCGCGCAGGCAGCCGCTGCCGCCGTTGCGGCTTACGACCTTCTTGACCGGACAGCCGAAGTTGATGTCCAGAAAGTCCGGCTCGTACACCTCTTCCACCAGGCGCGCGGCCTCGGCCATGGCGTCCGGCTCCGAGCCGAAGATCTGGATGCCGATGGGGCGCTCGTCGTCGTGAAAGCGCAGATAGCCGTGGGTGCGCCGGTCGTGCCGGCGGATGCCCTCGGCGGAGACGAACTCCGAAACCACGACGTCGGCGCCGTACTCGCGGCACAGCCGGCGGAACGGCGATTCGCTGACTCCCGCCTGGGGAGCCAGATACAGCGGAACGGAGCCGCTCGTGAGCAGGTCGGTCAGTTTGGCGGACATGCCCGGAATATACCGGAGCGCACGCCGCCGCTCAACCTTTTGCCCGATCGATGATCTGAATGCTCACCTGTGGCGGATTCCGTCTTATGGCGCCATGTGCGCCCATGCAGTACAATCTGGACACCGCCCGGACAGCGCTCAGGATCACCAACATACACCATTGACGCATGTACGCCTCTGGTGTAGGTTGATGGAGGCGGGACGAGGGTGAACGGGGCCCGCCATGCAGATGGAAATCGTCGAAACGCCGCTGTTCACGCGGCGCGTTCAGGACCTGCTTTCCGCCGAGTCGTACCGCGAACTCCAGATTCTGCTGCTCGACGATCCAGCTACGGGCGCCGTCATCGCGGGCACCGGAGGCATTCGCAAGGTGCGCTGGGCGGGGAGCGGCCGGGGCAGGCGCGGCGGCGTGCGCGTCATCTATTACGCCGCGCTGGCGCACAACCGGCTGCTCATGCTGCACGTGTATCCCAAGAACGAGCAGGACGACCTCACCACCCAGCAGCGGCGGGTGCTGCAGGCGCTGGTAACGGCCGAGTTCGGCTGATCACCCACAGCAAGGCGGTCACGGCCATGCGCGACGAGCTGTTCAACGAACTCCTGGAAAGCGTGCGCCAGGGCGGCGCCATCCTGCGCGGCGAGTCTGCGCCGTCGCGCACCTTCGTGGCCGACGAGGTGGACGTGCGCGAACTGCGCACCCGGCTCAAGCTTTCCCAGCCCAAGTTCGCGGCCATGATGGGCGTTCCCGTGGGCACGCTGCGCAACTGGGAGCAGGGCCGCCGCCGCCCCGACGGCCCCGCCCGCGCGCTGCTGCGCGTAGTGGCCAAGCACCCGGAGGCCGTGCTGGACGCGCTGCGCTGAACGCACGACGGCCCTCCCCGGAGCTTCCGGAGAGGGCCGTCAGGTTCGGTCGATGACGATTCAGGCCGCGCGGGCGGGGCGTTCGATGGCCCACAGGCGAAGCAGCAGCTCTTCGATGGCCTGCCGGTCGGAAAGCGACGCGGACTTCAGCAGGCGGTCGGTGCGCAGCAGTTCCTCCATCGCGCGGTCCACCTCGGGGAGCGTCCACTTGCGGGCCTGGGGACCCACGCGGCGCGCCATCCACTTCTGAAACGGCTTCAGTTCCCGCTCCAGCGCCGCCGGCCCGCCCGCGCACACCAGGCCGATGCGCAGCATCACGCCCCCCATCCCGATCACCAGCCCCACGCCGTTCTCCCCCTGGTCCAGCATCACGGGGAGCGCGGCCACCGCCTCGCGAAAGCGGCGCTCGGCGATGAGGTCGAACCATTCCCAGCGGTCCTGCCGGGGAATGGCCCCGCCGACGGCCCGTACATCCTCCAGCGTCACGCGCTTCCGCTCCTGCGCGTAGGCCGCCAGCTTCTTCAACTCCGACGTCAGCGTCCCCAAGTCCACGCCCACGCCGCCCACCAGCGCCCGCGCGGCGTCCGGCTCCAGCTCGTAGCCCAGTTCCTCGCGCGCGGTCTCCATCGCCCACCCCGGCGCGTCGTCGTGCGACAGGGGGGCGAACTCGATGCTGACGGCGTGCTTCTTCAGGTCGTCGTAGAACTTGGCCTTGCTGGCGGAGGGGATGACGGCGGACAGCACCAGGATGAGCCCCTGCGGGGGCGCCTTGGCCGCGGCCTCCACCACCTCGCGCGCCTTTACGCTCAGCCCCTGCGCGTCGCGCACGACCACGACGCGGTGCTCGGCCATCATCGGCGGCGTGCCGATGACGGAAGCCAGGTCCTCGGCGGCCACGTCGGCGCCGCGCACCTGGTCAAAGTTGAAGTCGCGGGTGGCGGGGTCCAGGTACGCCGCCACTACCCGCGAGGCGGCGTCTTCGCGCAGAAAATCTTCGTCGCCGTGAAAGAAGAACGCACCCCCCGCGACACGATCGCGAAGGGTGCGGTCCAGCTGCGCGGGGCGAAGGGGCGGCACTACTCGCCGCGCGAGCGCGCCGCGCCCGCCGTGTGGCCGCTGCCGCCCGTGAGCGAAGCGGTGCTGTACAGCACGTCGCGGTACGGCATGGGATACACCTCCACCCCCACCTGCTCCAGCCGCGCGCCCAGTCCGGTGGCGGCGTTTTCCGCCTCGGCCGCGGCCATGGAGGCGGCGATGGCGCTGCCGCTCTGCACCGCCACGCCGGGCATGACGGCCGCGTCGTCGCCGCTGTTGATGAGCGTCACGCCGGCCAGCGCGGCCGCGGCGGCCAGCGTTCCGCCCGCCGCCACGCCGCGGGCCCGCCGGCCGGCGGAGGAGCGCTTTTCCTCGTCGATGTGGTAGATGCGGTGCTGCAGCCGGGCCATGAAGTCTTCCGACACTTCCAGTTCAGGCTCGTCGCGCAGCATCCGCACGCCCTTGCCGATCACTCGGTCGTACCGCGCGCACGAGGCGCACTCGTCCCGGTGCGCCGCGAACGCGCCGTGCTCCGCGGCGGGCAGAAGCCCGTCGCGATACTCGGAGTAGCCGTCCAGGAAAACGTCGCAATCCATCGTATCCATCACCTCGTCTTGAAGCATCCCGCCACCACCCCTCCGTTCACCAGCGCGCGGTTGTACGCGGCAAGCGTGTCAGGGTTCCACGGGCGGCGCGTCGCTCCGACACACGGCCGCCCGCGCGCGGGGACGGGTACAATGCGCGGCGCGGGGCGGAAACGAAAGGGGGCGGGCCGGAACCCGGCCCGCCCCTCCCTCGGAACGACGATCAGATGGACGCTGGTCAGTCCAGCACCGGGGCGATCAGCGCGGCGAAGTTGTTGCGCGCGCGGTTCAGCCGGCTCTTGACCGTGCCCAGGTTGGTGGAGGTGATCTCGGCGATCTCCTCGTACGTCTTGCCCTCCATCTCGCGAAGGACAAAGACGGTGCGGTGGTGCTCGGGAAGCTCGGCCACCGCGGCGTCCACCTGGCTCTTCAGGTGGCGCTTCCGGAACAGGTCGTCCGGGCGGTAGGTGTTGTCTTCCCACTCCAGCGGCTTGGCGTCCGCGTCGCGGTTCTTGAGCAGCGTCTGAAACAGGACCAGCGGGTTGCGCGAGCGGTTGCGCAGCTCGTTCTTGGCCAGGTTCGACGAGATCGTGTAGATCCAGGTCGAGAACTTCTTGCTCTGGTCAAAACGGTGCAGGTGCCGGTACACGCGGATGAAGGTTTCCTGCACCAGGTCCTCGGCGCGCTCGCGGTCGCCCGTGCTGCGGTAGACGAAGTTGAGCAGGCGGTTCTGGTAGCGCTCCACCAGTTCGCCAAAGGCCAGCCGGTTGCCCTCCAGGTGCGCGGCCACCACGCCGCTGTCGTCCAACTGCTTCAGCTGCTCGCGCGGAGAGCGCGGCTTCTGAGCATCGCGGCGTTCACTGACGGAAAGATTGAACATGGCAAGGACCTCCTGATGTGTACCGGACGGGCGGCTGCCCCGTGCATGGCAGGGGCACGCCCCGTACCCGTATCCGTTCCCGCGGCGCCGGACGCGTAACTCCGCGCCCACGCTTGAATTCCGTGTTTTCGGCTGATGATCCGGCCAACCGCGCCCGTCCTCTTTGTGGGACGATCGGGCGAGAAAATGACACCGGACCGCGTCCGCTTCACACCGCCGCCATGGGAACGCCCATCCCGGTCCCGCTCTGACGGGGCTACATCCCGAAGGCGAACCCCGCCGCGTACAGCAGCGTGCAGATGGTCTTGGCGTCGGTGATCTCGCCGTCCTTCACCATCCGCAGCGCCTGCGACATGGGCATGGTGACGGTGGACATGAACTCGTCGGCGTCGAACTCGGTTGCGCCGGCGGTCAGGTCGGTGGCGACGAAGAGGTGGATGCGTTCGTCCGTAAAGCCGGGCGTGGTGAGGATGGACGTCAGCGGGCGAAGCTCGCCCGCCTCCAGCCCCGTCTCTTCGCGCAGCTCGCGCCGCGCGCATTCATCCCACGGCTCTCCGGGGCGGTTGGGCCGGCCGGCGGGCACCTCGTACAGCCAGCCGTCCGCGGCGTAGCGGTACTGCCTCACCAGCACGATCTGGGGGTCCGGTCCGGCGGGGTCGCTCAACACCGGCAGCACCGCCGAGGCACCCGAGTGCCGGATCATCTCCAGCTCGCCCGTGGATCCGTCGGGAAAGCGGACCGTGTCCATTCCCAGGTCCACCACCCGCCCCCGGTGCACCGGCCTGCGCTCGATGAGCCCCGGCCGCACCTCCGACTGATCTTCCCGCATCCCGATCTCTCGTGGTTGAAGTATGGACACACGGGCCGCGCGGCGGAACTGCCCCGCGGCTGTGTTAACTCGATCCTAATTCGCTGGATATCGGTCCCGGGGAAGCCCGCCCGCGGCGCCCCTCCCCGTTGTGAGGGCCCGCCCCGCAGCCGTAGCTTTGCCGTTCCCGCCACGAACGCCCCCGTCACCCGCCCTCCCATGCCGTCCGACAGACACCCCCTCGCCGCCGCGCTGGCCGCGTTGGGCGAGATGGCCGCCGGTTTCGGTGGACGCCCGCCCGCCGGCCGGCTTCCGCGGGCGGGTTCGCCGCTCCCCGCCTTCGACTTTGCCGCGGTGGATGGACCGCGGATCAGCCGCGACTCTATCGCGGGCTCCCCCGCCCTCCTCGTCGCGTGGAGCCGCACCTGCTCCGCGTCGCGGCTGGCCCTGCGCGCGGTGGACGAGGTGCGGAGCGACTACGCCCGGCGCGGCATCCGCGTCGTGGTGCTGGCGGAAGACGACGACCCCGCCGCGCTGCGCGCGTTCATCCGCGAGGCGAGGGTGGAGGTGCCGGTCGCGCACACACCCGGCCTGCGGGCGCTGATGGACCCCGGCCGCCTCCCCTGGCAGAAGAGCTTTCCGCTTCCCGCCTATCTGCTGGCGGACAGGGACGGGCGGCTGGTCGCGGCCACGGCCGGCGTACCGATGGCCGAGGTTCAGCGGGGGCGCGTCCGCCTCGCGCACGTCAGGGCGATGCTCGACGCCTTTCTGGCCGCGCCGGGCTGAGCCACACGAGTCCGTGCAGAAGACGAGCGCCCCGCGCCAGAGACGACGCGGGGCGCTCCACCATCCAACGTCAAAAAGAACCCGCGTTCAGCGCAGCACGTCCGCGGGATCCACGATCTGCACGGGACCGGCGTTCAGCGCCTCCAGTCCGGGCCGCAACGCCCCCGCGTCGCCCACGATGACGACGGCGGCGCGGTCCGGCATCAGGTGCCTGCGCGCGGCTTCGCGCACCTCCTCCGCCGTGACGGCGAGCAGGCGCTCGCGGTAGCTGCCGAAGTAGTCGTCCGGGAGCCCGTACACGGCCAGCGTGCTCAGCTTGCCGGAAAGCCCGTCGGTGGTCTGCAGGCCGAGGGGAAAGACGCCGGCAAGGTAGTGCTGCGCGTTTTCCAGCTCTTCGCGCGGCACCAGATCCTGCTGCAGATCGCGCATGTCGCGCAGGATCTCGCTGACGGCGTGCGGCGTGGGCTCGCTTTGAATCGCGGCGCTGACGTGAAAGGTGCCCGGCGAGCGCCGCATTCCGAAGCTGGAACTGACGCCGTAGGTGTAGCCCAGCCGCTCGCGCAGGTTCATGTTGAGCCGCGAGGCAAAGGTGCCGCCCAGGATCGCGTTGAGCACCGTGATGGCGAAGTAGTCGGGATGGTTGCGCTCCACCCCGATGTGCCCCACCCGCACCTCGCTCTGCACCGAGCCCGGGCGGTCCGCCAGCAGAAAGGTCGTCTCCTCCAGCCGGTTGCGGGTTTCCGGATCCGGCGCGGCGGGCACCGTTCCCTCCCACCCGGCAAAGTGCCGCTCGGCCATGCGGACGACCTGGTCCAGCGTCAGGTCGCCCGCGGCAAAGAGCCACGCGCCGTCCGGCCGGTAGTACGCGTCGTGAAAGTCCGTGACGTCCTGGCGCGTCATGGCGGCCAGGGTGGACGCCAGCCCGCCCATCCGCCGCGAAAACGGGTGCGTTTCGGGAAACATGAAGTGCGTGACCAGCTCGTCCGCCAGCGCGCCGGGATCGGCGCGGCGCTGGGTGAGCGAGGCCAGCCGCTCGCCGCGGATGCGCTCCACCTCGTCCGCCGGAAAGGCGGGGCGGATGACCAGGTCGGCCAGCACTTCCATCCCCGCGTCCAGCCGGGAATTCAGCCCCGTGAACCCCACCAGGGTGGTGTCCCACGAGTTCCCCGTTTCCAGCACCAGCCCCAGTTCATCCACCCGCTCCGCGATTTCGGCGGCGTCGCGCGGGCCGGCGCCGGACTCCAGCAGCCCGGAGGTGAGCGAGGCCACGCCGCGCTTTCCATCCGGCTCCGAAAGGGCCCCGGCGGGAAGGACCACGTCCAGCGTGGCGAGCGGAAAGGTGTGGTTTTCCGCCAGCACCACCTGCAGCCCGCTGGCCAGCGTGGCGCGCTGCACGGGCGGAAAGTGAAAGGACCGCAGCTTCCCGGGCGCGGGCGGCCGGGTGCGGTCGAACTCCGCGGGGGCGCTCACGCGGCCTCCACGGCGGCCTGGGGAACGTAGGTGAGCACGACGCGGTTGTCTTCGGTCAGATAAGTCTGCACGAACGCCTGCACGTCGCGCGCGGTGAGCGCACGGTAGCGCTCCAGTTCGGTGTTGATCAGCTCCGGATCGCCGAAGTAGGTGGCCAGCATGCTGATGTTGTCGGCGCGCTCGCCGATCTTCTGCAGTTCCAGAATGCGCCGCGCCTCCAGCCCGGTCATGGCGCGCTCCATTTCCGCGTCGGTGGGCGGGGCATCGGCCACGGCCTGCAGTTCGGCGAGCATGGCGGCTTCCAGCGGCTCCGGACTGTGCCCGGGGAGCGCGTTGCCCCGCATGACGAACGCCGAGGCGCCCTTGACCGCGGGAAAGGGAAAGGCGCCCACCGAGGCCGTCATGCGCTGCTCGCGCACCAGCGACCGGTACATGCGCGCGGACTTTCCGCCCGCCAGCAGTTCGGAAAGCAGGTCGGCGACGTAGTACTCCGTGGTGCCGTACGGCGGAATGCGGTGCGCCACGTACACGCGGGCGAGGGCCACGGCGGACTCCACCCGCTCGCGCACCAGCGTGCCGGACTGGATGGGGTCCACGACGGGGCGCCCGGGAATCGGCGGCACCTCCGGCCCGCGCGGCACCGGCCCGAAGTGGCGCTCCACCATCGCCCGGGCCTCCGCCGGGTCAAAGTCGCCGCAGACGGTGAGGACGGCGTTGTTGGGCGCGTAGTAGGTGCGAAAGAAGTTGGCGACGTCTTCCAGGCTGGCGGCGTCGAGGTCTTCCATGCTGCCGATCACCGCGTGGTGATAGGGATGGTCTTCCGGCCAGACCAGCCGCTGCAGCCGCTCGTCCCAGTCGCCGTAGGGGGCGTTGTCCACGCGCTGGCGCCGCTCGTTCTTTACCACCTCGCGCTGGTTATCGAACTTTTCCTGCGTGAGCGCGGCCACGAAGCCGCCCATGCGGTCCGCGTCCAGCCAGAGGGCCAGTTCCAGGTGGCTGGACGGGAGAATGGTGTAGTAGTTGGTGCGGTCCAGCCAGGTGGAGGCGTTGATGGTGCCGCCCACGCGCTCCACCCACTGAATGTGCTGCGTATCGGTGACGTTGAGCGACCCCTGAAACATCATGTGTTCAAAGAGGTGGGCCAGCCCCGTGCGCCCCGGCTGCTCATCGCGGCTGCCCACGTTGTACCAGAGGTTCACCGCCACGATGGGAAGCGCGTGGTCGCTCGAAAGCACGACGCGCAGCCCGTTGTCCAGCGTGTACTGCTCGATCGGAATCTGCATCCGTATCTCCGGAAAGGCCTGTCCCGGCCACCCCGCCGGGCATCTCTGATTCGCGGCGGCGGGCCGGCCCTGCTCCGCCCCGCCTTCGTCTTCATCCCTGTTCCCCGCCCTTACAGCTTCTCCCGTTCCGTCCTGGCCCCCGTCACCGCCTCGAACAGCGCGAACGGAAGGCTGAAGCTTTCGCGGATCAGGTGCTTGCGTTCTTCGCCGCGGTTGCGGGAAATGGGGCTGGTGCGGGTGGGAGAGGTGTAGCCCTGGATCCCGAACTGCCGCGCGAGGAGCTTGAGGCGCAGCATGTGAAAGGGATCGCTCACCATGACGGCCGTCTTGAGCTGGCGCGTCTTCATCATGGAGGCCACGGAGGACATGGATTCCACCGTGGTCATTCCCGTGTTTTCGATGAGGATGTCGCGCCGGGGCACGCCCTGCCGCGCGGCGTAGCGGCGGCCGACCTCCGCCTCGCTCACCGTGTCGCCCGGCGCCTGCCCGCCGGTCATGATCAAGCGCGGCGCGAGGCCCCGCTTGTACAGGGAGATGGCGTGGTCCAGCCGCGCGCGCAGCACCGGCGACGGACGCCCGTCGTACTGCGCGGCGCCCAGGACGACGATCGCGTCTACCTTGCGCGCCTCGTTGCGCCGTCCGTAGACGTGGATGGCGGCGACGGTAAGCGCCCAGCACGCCACCACGAAAAGGCAGAGCTGGACCAGCCGGCGGACGATGCGCACGGGAAGCGGCGCCCGCTTGCGCACGGGCCGCTCCTTCTTTGCGGCCGCGCGCGCGTGCCCCGACGACACGCCGTCCGGCTGCACGGGGCCGGGCCGCACGGGGTCGGGCCGCACCGGATCGGAAGGCGCGGGATCGGGGCGCACGGGGTCGCGCCCATACGCGACGGTATCGTCCGGGTCCGGGGGATGGCTCACGTCAGGCCCGCTGCAGCAGCCGCTCGCGCAGCAGCGGCGGGCCCAGGTCCGTGCGCAGAAACTCTTCGGAGGCTTCGGGGCCGGCGTTCAGGCAGTCTTCCACCTCGGAAAGAAGGGCGCCGTCGCTGCTGTCGGCCGCGGCCTCGGCGCGCGCGAATGCTTCCCACGCGGGGTCTTCCCACCCCTGCGCGCCCATGGCCAGCGCGGCCAGCAGTTGCACCTCCACGTCTTCCACCCGCTCCTCCGCCGACTGGTGAAGCTGCTCCGCGCCTTCTTCGCCGCGCCCCGCATCCACCAGCGCCAGGCCGAACAGGCCGCGCAGCCAGCTGTCGTCCGAGGTCAGCGAGAGCGCTTCTTCCAGCGCGTCCAGCCCGGGTGCGGGGCGGCCGGCCAGCAGGTACGCAATCCCCAGTTCGGCCTGCACGCCGGCGTCTTCCGGCGCGAGGGTGCGGGCGGCCTCCAGCTCCGAGATCGCCTCGGTGTACAGTCCTTCGCGCGACAGATACGAGCCGTACGCAAGCCGCGCGAAAGGAAAGTCCGGCGCCGTCAACGCGGCCAGCCGCAGGGCGGACTCCGCGGAGGGATCGTCCAGCGCGGCCACGCCCGTGCCGGCCGCCGCCAGGATAAACGGGTCGGTGGGGCTGAGCGCGAGGGTGCGGCGGAACATGTCGTACGCCTCGGCTTCCTCCCCCAGACGCTGCGCGGCGAGACCCACCCAGCAGAGCAGAAGGGCGTTCTCCGGGTGCCGGTCCAGCTCGTTTACGAGCATCTCGTGCGCCTCGGGCCAGCGTTCCTGCTCGCCCAGCGACTGCGCTTCGGTGATCAGCGCCTCGAGTTCCTCGGCGCTGTCCACGGGCATTCCATCCAACGTCTCGTCATCCACCGCGTCGTGCTCCCCCGTTGCGAGTGTTCCGGCAGAATCCAATGCTGCCCCCGCGCGGCCCCCGGCGCAAGGTGCGAACCAGTTGTACACGCACGCGACGCGCCCCGCGGCTCGCTGGGAACCGCGGGGCGCGACACCGGATGCCTGGGACGGGACTCGAACCCGTAAGGCTTTCGCCGGGGCATTTTAAGTGCCCTGTGTTTGCCGATTTCACCACCCAGGCGGCAATTCTCGTCCCGCAAGATAATTCGTCGCAGGCGAATGATCCACGTTCTCGGCCGAGTCCGTCAACTGAATCTCACGCGGGGGTCGCGGAGGACGCGGAGGTCACGGGGACAACGGACCGGCGGGGGAAGAAGGAAAGCGGGCTCACACAGAGTCAACAGAGTTAACAGAGTTAACAGTACGGAAGAACGAGGGTCGATCCGGACTCTCCGAACATCAAACCCTCTGTTTCACTGTTGACTCTGTTAACTCTGTGTAATTCCCTTCTTTTCCGTTCCCCGCGACCTCCGCGTCCCCCGCGACCTCCGCGACCTCCGCGTGAGGGCAGTTTACGGAGTCAGCTCTCGCCGGCAGCCTGGCGGAGCGCGCGGAGGTTGTCCGCCACGGAAGCCTTGGCGTTGTAGACGGCGGACCCGGCCACCACCACGCTCGCGCCCGCGGACTTCACCTGCGCGATCGTGGGCGGCGCGACCCCGCCATCCACTTCCAGCTCCACGTGCGACAGCCCCCGCTCGTCCAGCATCGCGCGGATGCGGCGGATCCGCTCCGTGCTGCCGGGGATGTACGACTGCCCGCCGAAGCCCGGGTTCACCGACATCACCAGCACCAGGTCCACGTCCACCAGGATTTCGGAGATGGACTCCAGCGGCGTGGCGGGGTTCAGCGTTACGCCGGGATGCACGCCCAGTTCGCGGATCTGCTGAACGGTGCGGTGCAGGTGCGGCGACGTTTCCACGTGCACGGTCAGGTAGTCCGCGCCCGCGTCGGCAAAGGCGGACAGGTAGCGCTCCGGCTTTTCAATCATCAGATGCACGTCGATGGGGAGCGACGTGGCCTTGCGCGCGACCGCCGCGATCAGCGGCCCGATGGTGATGTTGGGGACGAAGTGCCCGTCCATCACGTCCACGTGAATCCAGTCCGCCCCGCCCCGCTCCGCTTCCTGAATCTGCTCCGCCAGCCGCCCGAAGTCCGCGGACAGGATGGAGGGCGCGATCTTGATGGCGCTCATCGCGCGTCCTCCCGCGTGCGCACGCTCACACCGTCCGCGCCCGCGATCACCACCGCCGTCGCCATCCCCAGAAACAGCCCGCACTCCAGAATGCCGGGCCGCATGAGCAGCGCGCGCTCCAGCGCCTCCGGGTCGGCGATGCCGCCGGCGAAGCGGCAGTCGTAGATGCGCCCGCCGCCGTCCGTCACCACGGGCGCGCCGTCCCGCTCGCGAAGGACGGGCTCGGCGCCCAGGCCGCGCAGGAAGTCCACCTGGATGGCGGCGCCGAACGGATCCACCTCCACCGGAAGCGGCGCGCGCGTCCCCAGCCGCTGCACCACCTTGGTGTCATCCGCCACGATCACCAACTCGGCGGACGCGGCGGCGACGATCTTTTCCCGCAGCAGCGCCGCGCCCAGCCCCTTGATGAGCCGCAGCTGGGGATCCACCTCGTCCGCGCCGTCGATGGTCAGGTCCACGCGCGGGCGCTCGTCCAGCGTGGCCAGCGGAATGCCCAGCCGACGGGCCCGCGCCGTCGTGTCTTCCGACGTGGGCACGCCCACGATGCCCGCCCACTCGCCGGCAGCGCGGCGCTCCGCGATCACGTCCAGCAGGTGGCGCACCGTGGAGCCCGTTCCCAGCCCCACCGTCATCCCGTCGCGGATCCACTCCGCCGCGCGCTCGGCGGCCCGCCGCTTCAGCGCTTCCGTATCCGTCATCTGCACCCGTGCTCCGTGCGGTCCAAGGCGTTCAGGAGCCGCCAACCTATCATCCGGCTTCCGTGCGCGCGACGGGGGCGGAACGAAAGAACCCCGGACGCGCGATGGCGTCCGGGGTCCTGTTCATCCACCAGGGACGGGCGGGATCAGCCTTCGCCCGCGCCGCTCCACCCGTACTCGCGAACTTCGCTGGAACGGCACTCGGTACGCAGCCCGCCGTTGAGCCAGTACGGGCTGTCGTTGACGCACGTCCGCGGCACCGAGCTCACGATGCGGTCAAAGGCGCTCACGGTGATGACCGGGTTCACCGAGAACTCGCCGATGGCGTCGGCGAAGCGCAGCTGCACCGAGATGGTTCCCGCCACCGGGCGGTGCTGGCCGCCGGCGCCGTACGTCTCGTACTCGTCGTTCCACGTCCAGTACGTTTCCTGCGCGGTGACGTTGTCCCACTTTCGCGAGAAGCCCACCGAGTGGTACGTCACCGTGCCGGAAAAGCGCGTGTAGCCGAAGGTGGTGATTCCCGTGCCGCCCGCGCCCGTGCTGCACAGGTACAGGTGGCCGCCCTGCTCGGTAACGAGCTGGTCGGTGCACAGGCGGCCGGTGGCATCGGCCGTGGCGTTCAGCGAGCCCCATTCCGTGGTCTGCCAGGTCGCCGCGCCGGAGCGGACGTCCAGCGCCACGCGGGCCAGCGGAAAGCTGGTGGCGCGGGGCAGCGTGCCCACGAGCGACAGCGTCTGCTCGCGCGGGCCCTCGGTGACGCCCGACTCGTACTCCTGGTGCGAGCCGCCGGCGTCACGCCAGGTGTAGTCGAAGCGCGTGGTCGTCTTGACCTGGCGCTCCTCGAACGTGGCGCGGGCCGCGGCCAGCACGTTGGGCTGCACCACTTCCACCACCTCGGAACCGCCGCCGGCCGTCTGCCCGCCGTCCAGGCGCACTTCCACGCTCGGCTCGCCGGCCTGCAGAAAGGTGTAGGTGAAGGCGCAGGAGACCGCGTCGCCCGCGTCCACCCACACGTTGGGCGCGCTGTCCACCTTGAGGCCGTTCACGTACAGCGAGCAGCCGGTGTAGGAGCCCGCGTCGCCGTTCAGTTCGCGCACCGTGGCCGTGATCACCGTGGGCACGCCGACCAGCACCTGGGCGGGAAGGTTCAGGTCCACCGAGAGCGCGGCGCCCCGCGAAACCGTTTCGGTAATGGTCACCACGTCAGTGCGCTTGCCGTCGATGCCGCGCACGTTGGCCTGCACCTGCAGCCGCGTTCCGCGCGGAAGGCCGCGGAAGCTGAAGGTGGCCAGGCCGGTGGAGGAGGGACGCTGGTAGTTGTTGGTGAAGAGGCGCTCACCGTTGGGGCCGGTGGCCTTGATCTGCACCTTGCTCAGCTCGCCCGGTGCCACGGAAAGGTTCTCCAGGCTGCCGGTGGTGACGGTGAGCGTGGTGACGCCGTCGGCCCCCAGGAGCGCGCGGCCGGCCAGGGTGGCGCTGCCGGAGCGTCCGGTGGCGTGGCGTACGCCGGTGTCGCTGTACTTGCCGGCGCGAAGCCCGCGGGCGAGCACCGGGTCCGCGCCCTGCCCGGCGCGCGCGGAGGGAGCGACGGCGTCGCTGGTACAGGCGGCCGCGAGCAGAAGCACCGCGGGGACTACCAGACGATGTGTGGAGGAGAGACGAAGCATGAGCCGTAGGGGGAGCGTGGTGATGCTCTCCTTCGGCGGCCGGGCTGTCTCGCGCGGGAGACCCCTAGCTTTGCGGACCGGCCTCGCGACCGGGGTGCCGTTTCGGGATAGATGAAATGGGAGGCAGTACAGGAAGGACCTGAATTGCTGCAACAACCCCGGGTATCAGTGCGGCCAATATAGTTTACCTGATTCAGAACGCAAGCTTGTTGATTGCCCGCCGGGCTTACCTCCTTCCGGCCGGGCAAGTGCATCCTGAGAAACATCTTGCGCTTCCACCCGCATGGGTGCGGGCACGGGGATGCGTCCCCCTCTGCCGAGCGCGAGCGTGCCGCCGTGAGAAGGCGTTGAGAAGCCCCGGCTTCCTGGCTCAGCTTGGCCCAACGGACGGCTCGCGCCGCAAGGCATCATCCTGAGAAGGTGTCGAGAAGCCCAGTCGATCTGGCTCAGATCAGCCCCAAGGACGGCTCACGCCTCAAGGCGTCATCCTGAGAAGGCGCCGCAGGTACCTGCCTCCACCCCACAATTTGGCGCCGACGAAGGATCTACTTTCCCCGCGAGAACGGGCGTGGGACCCGCGACGTTGGCTCGGCGGATGGTAGATCCTTCGGCCGCGCATGACCTCGGCGCGGCGGAGAGGCCGGCGCACGCTCCCTCACGATGTCGCCTCCGGGCGGGGTTCGACGGCGAGAGACGAACTGCGGGCCGTTTCTCCACATGCGGTGTGAGCATCCGGCTCCTCCCGCCGGAGCCGCCGAGCCATCCATCTGCCGAGCCGCGGCGCACCCGTGCTCAGGGTGGGGTGCGGCTCAGGATGACGAGCTTCTGCCAGATCTTGCCGCTCAGCCCCGTGGTGAGCGCCTCCACCTCGTCCACGGCGGCCAGCACCACGGGGTCGTCCAGCGTCTGCGCGTACAGCGCGGCCAGCTTGCTGTTCAGCGCCAGCAGTTCGCTGCAGTAGTCCAGGTAGCGGGCCAGTTCGTACCGGTTCAGCTCGCGCCGCGGCGACGATGGCGTGTCGCCGCCGATGGAGCTGCCGCTGTGCCGGTCCGGGTCCTTGGTCAGCTGGTGCATGTCCACGATGTGCGCCACGGCGCGAAGCTCGCGCAGCGCTGACAGGGCGCGGCGGCGCTTGAGCCTGCTTTCCATCGTCAGCAGAAAGAGGACGGCGAGTCCGAGCAGAACCACGTCGTTGATGGCGGCTTCGGCCACCTGCAGCAGTTCCGGCAGCGACATCCCGCGCGCACGCAGATCCACGCGCATCGCGATCCCCGCCAGAAGCGCAGCCAGCACCAGCAGCACCCCGCCCACCGCCACGCGAACGCCCAGCACCGGCCGGCGCACCCACTGAATGGTGTCCACCGTGCGGCCCGCCATGCCCAGGATCTCGCGCGCGAGCCGGCCCAGCCCGCTGCCAGGAAAGCGCTCCTCGATGCGGTCGCCCAGCGCGCGCACCGTCTGGGTGATGCGCTCGGGGTCCAGCCGGGGCCCCGGCGTGGTTCGCGGCGGCGACGGGAACTGGGAGGACGATGCGGATTCAGCCATGCGCAGCGAAAGCGTCGTAAGCGGGCGGCGGGCGCCGGAGCGGGGATCGTAGACGCGCGCGTCCGTCCCGGCAACCCGCACGGGAACCGGGCGCCGTTCTCCCCCCCGCAGAACGGACCGCGATTTGCGGCGCGGGGAAGGTGGCAGAAGCAGGGGTGGATGAACGTTGTATTCCGTAAATCCCGCGGCACCGCCATGGCGCCGTGCACACTCCTTCTCCGCCACCGTGTCCCGGGGATGCGGCGCTGGACCCATCACTTCTTCCGGACGCGTCCCGTGCCCGGAACCCGGCGGAGGCGTCCGCCTTCCACAAGCCCCCCGAGGTGCCCATGCGCTACCTGACGTTTGCGGCGCTCGCCTGCCTGAGCGGCTGCACGGCAATGCGGTCCACCGTCTCGGTCCCCCCCGATGAAATCCGCTCCGTGGTGCGCCTGCACACCGCCCGCGGGGTGCGCGACCTGGAACTCACGCGCAACACCTTTGACCGTCCGCGCTTCGTGCGCATGGGCTCCGACGCCGGCCTGGCCGCGCTTCCCGGCATCTACGAACAGCTCGGCATTCCCTCGGCGCAGGTGCTGAACGCCGATGAACAGCTGTTCGGCAGGCGCTACATGCGCGCGCGGCACGAACTGGGCGGCGTGCGGCTGTCGCGCTACCTGAACTGTGGAAGCACCTTCGTGGGCGGGCCGGACAACTACGAAATCGTCCTTACCGTGATGACGGTCATGAAGCCCACGGGCGGCGGGACCGCAGTGCGCACCTGGGTGGATGCCACCGGGCGCGACGGAGCGGGGTCCGGCACGCAGCCCATTCAGTGCTCCAGCACGGGGCTGCTGGAGCGCGAGATCGTCCACCGGCTGGGCGGCAGCGGCACCGGGCTCGCCTCCACCGCCAGCCGCGACTGACGCGCGGCGGTGGGACAAGAGGAATTGGAATGATGAAGGGAGCGGGCGATGTCGCCCGCTCCCTTTGCGTTTCAAGCCTCGTCCTTCGTCAGGGCCCTCCATCCGATGCGCGTGGCGACGAGTCTAGTATCGGATGATTGCCCCTCGCCATCCACTGATGAGCCGCGATCCTGATCTGCGTACGTGAGGATGACCTGCACGGTCGCCTCGGTTCCCGCAGGATTTCCGGTCGCCTGCCTCCGTCTGCACGGGAGGGCGCGGGAAGAAGATTCCCGAGCCCGGGGATGATCCAACGTTGCGCGCATCGTACTCGGCGTGTGGCCTGCTTTCGACGCCCTGACCAGCCGTGAACATCCGCCCGGCTCCTTGACGCGCGTTTTTCCGATGGGACCCTAGCCTGGACGAAATCCCGGAACGGAAAAGAACGAGGGGGGCGGCTGGAAATCCAGCCGCCCCCCTCGTTCTGCGTCCCTGCCTGCCAGCCCGCCGCAATGCGGCGGGCTGGCGAGGTGACTACGGGCGGTAGCCCGGGTTGCCCGTGATCTCGGCCTGCGTCGGCATGAAGCAGACGCTGGTGCCGTAGGTGCCACGGTTCGCCGTCGGGTGGTTGCCCGTCGGGTAGAAGTTCTGCGAGTACAGACGGATGTACCGGCGCAGATCGCCTTGGCGGTGGCCGTCCAGGAAGAAGTCCCGGCGGCGCTGGTCCATCAGGAACGACAGGTACTGCGCGTCGCTCGCGTCGGCAGCAAGCTGCGGCGCGGTCGGCGGCGTGGGGACCAGGCTCTGGTCCACCTGGCCCGCGCGCGAACGCACGTTCAGGAACCGGATGTTCTCCGGAGTGCGTCCCTGCGCCTCGGCCATGATGTAGCGGGCCTCGAGCGCCGAAGAGATGCGGATGGACGCGCTCTGCGTGAACGCCGCACCCGTCGAGTCCGGCTTGCCGACCGAGGTGAAGCCGCTGAACGAGGGCGACTGGTACGGCGCAAACAGCTGCGTCGCCTGGTCGTGCCCGGTGCCGCCAGCGCGGTTGTAGCGCACGCGGACGTCGTTCAGGTTACGGAACGCGATGTCCACACCCAGGTTACGGGTGCTGCCGATGGCGGACGCAAAGAACGTGTTGCTGCTGTTCGTCACGTCGTAGAACGAACGCCACTGGAAGCCGCCCGGAATCAGGCCGGCCATGCTGTCGGCCGCGGTGGTCACCTGCGACGCGAACGCGGTGGCCTGCGAACGCTCACCCAGGTTCAGGTGGGCGCGGGCGGCCGAAACGCGGGCGAAGCTGATGATCGAGTCGGCGCGCGCGCCGGCGCTGCCCGCGACGGCCTTGTACGCCGTCGCCGTGGCGATGGCGCGGTTGGCGCGGTCGATGGCCAGCCGGAACATGGAGTCCGGGCTGATGGCGCCCTGGCCGGGGGTCACCGGCGCCTCGCACAGGAACTCGCCCATGAGCGCGTAGGTCAGCGCGCCGTAGGCCTGCACGCGGGCCAGGCCCAGCGACCGGTTAGCCGTGTCCGGCGAGATGCGCACCAGGCGCGCCTCGAAGCTGTCCGCCGCCGCGCGGGTGTACTCCAGCACGGGGTACACGTCGGTGGAGTTCAGCTTGTCGATCTGGCGCAGGTCAATGCGCTGCACCGTCTCGAAGTTGTTGCCCGTCACCGCCTCGTCGCTGATCACCGCGCTGTACAGCGCCAGTTCGTCGTACGAACCCTGGAAGCGCGAGATGACGCCGTTCACCAGCACCGGAACGACCGACGGGTCATCCAGGTCTTCCGCGGCGTAGGTGGCCGGGTTGTCCACGTCCAGCAGGGAATCGCACCCGGCCGCCACTCCCGCCAGCCCGAAGGCCAGCAGGAGACGGGCGGAAGCTCTTCCGGAAAGTGAAACTCGCATGAGTGCCTTTCAGGTACTTGTTAGAAGCGGACGGTGATGGACGCCGTGATACGCCGGGTCGGCGGCACCGCGTTCGTCTCGGCCAGCAGGAAGTCGCTGTTGTCGGCGTTCACTTCGGGGTCCACGCCGGTGTAGTCCGTCCAGGTGGAGAGGTTGCGGCCGGAAAGCGACACCACCACGCCCTCGGTGCCAAAGCGCTGCGTGAAGCGCGTGGGAACCACGTAGCTCGCCGAGATCTCGCGCAGCTTCACGAAGTCGGTGCTCTCGATGTACTGGCCGCCGCCGCCCGTGCGCAGCATGTCGTGAACCAGCGTGTCCGCCGCGGTCGATTCCGAGGTCAGGAGCACTTCCTTCACCAGCAGGTCGCCCACGGTGCGCGTGCGGCGGGTCAGGTTCAGCTGGTACGCGCCGGTCTGGCGGTCAAGCTGGAAGCCGAAGCGCAGGTTGCGGAACACGCGGAAGCTGTTGTCCCACGACAGGGTGCGGGTGGGCAGCGAGCCGCCGTAGTACACCGTGTCGTTGGCGATGATCGGGCCGCGGCGGTAGGTCGCCGTCGGCGCGCCGCGAAGGATTTCGCCGTTGGCGCCACGCGAAGGCACCGTGCCGAACAGGGTGCCCAGCGGGCGGCCTTCGCCCAGGATCACGCCCGTGCCGGCCACGCTGAAGCCCGAGATGATCGGGTCCGAGCGCACGCCGCCGAAGCTCACCAGCTCGTTCTTGAGCGTGGCGTGCGCGATGCGGCTTTCCCACGTGAAGTTGCGGGTCTCGATCGGCAGCACGCTCAGCGTGAGCTCGGTGCCGCGGTTGTTGATCTCGCCCACGTTCTGGTTCACGGAGCCCGCGAAACCGCCGGAGGGCGGGTTGGGCACCGGGATCAGCGCGTCGTTCGTGGTCTTGTTGTAGTACGTGAAGTCCAGCGCGATGCGGCCGTTGAGCAGCGAGCCGTCAAAGCCCAGCTCGTACTCTTCGCCCTGCTCCGCCGTCAGGTTGGGGTTGCCGTACGTGTTGGCCAGGAAGCCCTGCCCCACGACCGCGCCCGCCTCGTTGATGATGACCGGGTTGGGAACGAAGGTCTGCTCGGCCGAGTACGGCGCGGGCGCGTTGCCGGCCCGGCCCCAGGCGGCGCGAATGCGGAACTGGTCCACGCCCGGCACGTTGAAGAAGGGCTCCTCGCTGATCACGTACGAAGCGCCCAGCTTGGGGTACAGCGCGTACTCCTGGTCGGCGCCGAACGCCGAGTTGCGGTCGTTGCGCAGACCGGCCGTAAGGAACAGACGGTCACGCCAGCCCACCGTCTCCTGCGCGAAGAAGCCGATCGTGCGCTGGTCCTGGTAGGTCTCGTTGCCGGTGTTGGTGGAGCCGGTGCCCAGCAGGGTCACGCTGCCCGGCGCGAAGCCGTACGAGGTGCCCTGGATGTAGCCGAAGCGCGTGGAGATCAGCTGGCTGCCGAACGTCAGCGTCGACGAGAAGTCGCGCGGAAGGTCGTTGCTGATGGTACCCGCGTAGTCAACCGTGTACAGGCGGTCCAGCGGGCGGATCTGCTGGCGCAGGCCGGTGGCCTGGAGCGCGCCGTACGGGCAGCGGCCGGCCTGGCACTGGGGGTTCTGCGCAAGGCCGATTTCGTCGCGCGCGTAGAACTCCTGGCTGGTGCGGCTGTTGTAGTCAAAGCCGCCGGCAAGCCGGTTCTGGAACCAGGTGAACGGCTGCCAGCGCACGATGCCCGACAGCAGGAAGCGGTCGGCCTCGGTGCTGTTGTCGAACGCGTTGATCTCGGTGGGGCTCAGGCCCAGCCAGCTCACCCCGAACGGGTTGAGGCGGCCCGGAGTGGCGCGGTTCGCGTTGCGGGTAAGGCCCAGCGAAGCGTTGTCCGAAAGCGGCAGCTGGTTCTCGGTGCGCGAGTAGCCCAGGTTGACGTTCGCGTCCAGCTTGTCGGAGGGCGTAACGGTGAAGTTGGCCCGGCCCGAGATGCGCGAAAACTCGTTGTTGTACGTGACGCCGTCGTTGTCGTCCCAGTTGCCGCTCAGGAAGAACCCGAAGCGCTCGCCGCCGCCGGTGGCGTTCAGCGAGTACGTGCGCAGGTGGCCCGTGCGCAGCGCCTTGGGATCCTGGCGCAGCAGGTCGGCCGTGATGAACTGGCCGGGGGTCACGCCCGAGCACCCGGGATAGGTGCGGTTCACGATGTTGAAGCCGGCGCTGTCCACGCGGCCCTTGGTGCACAGCGTGTAGTTCGTGAAGGTGCGGCCGTGGAACTCCTGCTCACCGTAGGAGACGCGGCTCTGCACCTGCACGCGCTGCTGGCCGGCGCGGCCCTTCTTGGTGGTGATGCTGATCACGCCGTTGGCGGCGTCGGCACCGTACAGCGTCGAGGCGGCGGGGCCCTTGATGACTTCGATGCTCTCGATGTCGGAGGGGTGCACCGCGTCGGAGGCGGACTGCGAAGCGCCGCCCACGCCGAAGATGGTCTGGCTCGCGCCGTTCATGCGCACGCCGTCGATCACGTAGATCGGGGCGGAGCCGGCGTTGATGGAGCTGATGCCGCGGATGCGGACGCGGGGCGAGGTGCCCTCGGTGCCCGACTGCGTCATCACCTGCACGCCCGGCACGCGCGACTGCAGCACGGCGGTGACGTTGTTGATGGACGCGTTGTTATCGACGACGTCGGCGGTCTGGATGGTGCTGACCGAGTTGGGAACTTCGCGGCGGGTGGCCTGCCCCGTGGGCGAGCCGGTGACCACCACGGCGTCAAGCGCCAGCGCCTGCTCGGTGATCTGGAAGTTCTGGGTCAGGGCGGCCCCGTTCAGGGTCACCGTGGCCGCCTGCGAGCCGTAGCCGATGGCGCTGGCACGCAGAGTGATGGTGGTGCCGGTGGCGCCGGTGACGGCCAGGCGGTACGCACCGCTCTGGTCGGTCAGGGCGCCGGTGGTGGTGCCGGAAACCACGACGCGGGCGGACGAAACGGGCTGGCCGTTGGGGCCGCGGACACTGCCCGAAATGGTGGTGCGTGCCTGGGCACTCAATGCCACAGGCGCCCCCAGCAGCAGCGCAGCCGCCGCCAGGGACAGGATGGATCGCATCCGGACGGAGAACATCATGTAGTCCCAGTCGTTGAGGTGCTTGCGGAGCAAACGGGACCGCAGGGCGGACCCGCGTCGAACATCACGAGACGCGGTGAAAGAACCTCCTTCGAGGGGTGGAACCTTGGAATCGAACCCAGGGAGGGCCGCGAGCGCCGGGCTGGGCCGAAACCGGTCAGCCTTCTCGCGGCGAGTGCCGTAACCTGTTGCAGAACGTGCAGGTTGCGAGATCGTGACAGAGAAAGTGACGAGGAGCCATGCTCCGGGGCCCCGTCGTTCGATCAATCGTTCGGTGTGAGGCTGTATACGGTAGAGTACCGGGGAACTTTACGCAAGCCCGCGGGTGTGGCAGTGCGGAGCAGTTGGTGGTGATATATAGCTCAAAACGTTGCTTGGCAACAGCTTGAACGTTTCGTACGCCGAATTCCGCTCCGTTCTCCGGCTGTAAAACCCCGGTCACGCAAGCACCCGAATTACGCGCTTTCTTGACGCGGTCCCGATATTTATTGCATGGTGCGGCGGAAACTGTTTCTTACCCCTCCGCGACCGCTCCCAACGTGCCAGAACTCCCGCGCATCCGGGGCCACCCTGCCCCGCCCCGCGCCATTCGTCACCGGCGGACGATCGCCGGGGGCGGTGCCGGCCGGACCGAGGCAGCGGGCCGCGGCCGTCCTCCCGCGCATCCGTAGGGTTCCCGGCCGGCCCTGGTTTCGGCGCGCGTCCGAAAAAACGTTGGTCACGCATCGGGCAAGGATTTGGACGAGATCGTGCCAAATCCCGGAGCGGGTCCGGCAGTGTGTGAATGCCGCACCGCCCACTGGAGCCCGTCACGAATCCGCCCGGCTCTCCACCCGCTGGCGCTCGCGCGCGTGCGCGAGATTCATGGATGGCACGGGACGCAGGCGCTCAACTCCCCGCGCCGCTCATCTCCCGCGCCTGCCTGCGAAGCCGGTCCGCGGCGGTGGCGAGGAACCGCGGGTCATCGTACAGCTTGGTGAGCATGAGGGCGCCTTCGAAGGTGGCGACGATCATCTCCGCTTCCTCGCCGGCGTCCAGCCCGGGCCGGAACTCGCCGGCCGCCATGCCTTCTTCGATGATCTCCCGCGCGTACCCGATCATCTGCTGCATCCCCGCGCGCGCGCGCAGAAGCAGCGCCCGCGGCCCATCTCCCGGCGCGTCATCCGTCTCCACCGCGGTGTTCAGGAGCGGGCAGCCGCCCGCCACCACGGGGTCCTGAACGATGCTGGCCAAGGCGGCCCCGAAGGCGGACAGGCGCGCGGCCGCCCCCCGCTCGGCCTCCACCCGCGACCGCACCCGGTGCCGGTACAGCGCCAGCGTGTGATCAAACGCGGCGGCGGCAAGTTCGTCCTTGCCCTGAAAGTGCCGGTAGATGCCCCCGCGCTCCAGCCCCGTGGCCTGCACCAGATCGGCCACGCTCGTGGCCGCGTAGCCCTGGCGGTTGAAGAGCGGGGCCGACGCGGCGACGATGTGCTCGCGGGTACGTTCTCCCTTGGTCTTTGGCATGCATGGAATAAGAGGACGATCATTCCCTTCCGCAAGCGGTCGCGGTTGACGGGATGAATCCACGCATCTAAAATGAGAACGATCATTCTCTTTTGATGCGGACCTGACGAGCCGGCCGTGTCATCATCCCCGATCAAGATCAGTGATGCCAACGCAGCGCACCCCCGGCGAGCGGGTCGTGGTCACCGGGCTCGGAGTGGTTTCCCCCGTAGGCATCGGGGTGGAGGAATCGTGGAAGAACCTGATGGCGGGCGTGAGCGGGGCGGCCACGATCACCGCCTTTGACTCCTCCGCCTTCAGCACCACGTTCGCGTGCGAGGTGAAGGGATTCCGCGCCACCGACCACATGGACCGCAAGCTTGCCAACCGCACCGACCTGTTCACGCACTACGCCGTCGCGAGCGCGGCGGAGGCCATTCGCGACGCCGGCCTGCGTCCGGAGGCCATGACGCAGGACGCGCGGGACCGCACGGGGGTGATCTTCGGCTCCGGGCAGGGCGGGCTTCGCACCTTTCAGGAACAGACCCGCGCGTACCTGGAGGGCGGGCCGCGCCGCCTGTCTCCGTTCTTTGTTCCGATGATGATCGTGGACATGGCGCCGGGGATCATCTCCATGCAGTACGGCTTTCGCGGCCCCAACCATTCCGTGGTTTCCGCCTGCGCCACGGGAAACCATAACCTCGCGGACGCCATGATGGCCATTCAGCGCGGCGAGGCGGACGTGATGATCACGGGTGGGAGCGAGGCGTCCATCTGCGAACTGGGACTCGGGGGATTCGCCGCCATGCGCGCGCTTTCCACCCGCAACGACGCCCCGGAACGCGCGAGCCGCCCCTTTGACGCGGATCGCGACGGGTTCGTGATGGGCGAGGGCGCGGGAGCGCTGGTGCTGGAATCGCTGGCGCACGCCCGGGCGCGCGGCGCCCGCATTCATGCCGAGGTGCTGGCCGTGGGCGCGGCGGCGGACGCGTATCACATGACGGCGCCGCACCCCGAGGGTGCGGGCGCGGTGCTCGCCATGCGGCGCGCGCTGGCGCAGGCGGGAGTGAATGCGGGCGAGGTGGGCACCATCAACATGCACGGCACGTCAACGCCGCTGGGCGACGCCAGCGAGAGCGCGGCGATCCGCACGGTGTTCGGGGAGCACGCCGACCGCATTACGCCCACATCCACCAAGAGCATGACGGGGCACATGCTGGGCGCGGCGGGAGCGATGGAGGCCGTGGCCAGCGTCCTGTCGCTGGTGCACCAGGCGGTGCCGCCGACCATCAACTTTCAGTGGGCGGATCCCGGCTGCGATCTTCCGTACGCGCTGAACCAGGCCGTGCACCGCCCCATTTCCTTGGCGCTCAGCAACGCGTTCGGATTTGGCGGGCACAACACGACGGCGGTGTTCCGCGCGTGGGAGGAGTAGGGCCGAGTCCTCCACGGCCCCCACCCGGGCCGGCACCACCGGCCCACCCTCCCCCAAAAAAGACTGGGGGAGGGTTGAGGGCGGCGGATGGCTCGGCGCGGGAAAGCGGAGATCGGAGCGGACGCGGGGATCGGGAGCGGATGAATCCGCGGAGGCGGAGTGCTCGTGGGTGCAGAGTTCGTTGGAGCGGATGGATCCGCGCGGCAGGCGTAGTGCAGGTGGGCGCGGAGTGCGTTGGAGCGGATGATTCCGCGCGGGAAGCGAAGATCGGAGCGGCCGCGGGGATCGGGAGCGAATGAATCCGCCGCTCCAACAGCGGTAAGCCCCGACTCGTGGCCGCTGACGCGTCCACGATCGGGGCTTCAACTGCGTTCTGGAGTTCCAGAGCGGCTGCGGGAGCGGGTCCGCGGAGGCGGATCGCGTCCGTCGTTGCCGCGGGGCGGTCGCCTATCGTGCCGAATCCGAAGCGGAGTGGGCGTACATCCCCAGCATGGTGCCCACGAAGCCGCCGGCCACCTTGGTGCTGAGCACGGTACCGTCCGCGTCGTCCTTGAGCACCGCCCACTCGCCCGGCCGCGTGCCGTACGAAAACGCGTACCCGTCGCCGCGCGCCTCGACCTTGAGGTAGACGGGGCCATCGGCCGGGACCGTCAGCGGCGCGGAGGCGATCACCGTGGCGGGGGCGTCGCCGGAGCGCTGCTCGAGCTGCACCACGGGGCGCCCGTCGCGCCGGGCGACGCTCAGCAGGTAGAAGTGCTTGTCGTCGTGGAACGCGGCGAGGCCGGCGCGGTCGCCCTCCGCGCGCGGCGTGTAGCGCACGGCGGTGGATGCCGATCCGTACGCATGCTGCTGCCGCCTTCCCACAAAGGAGGGCTGCGCGCCCACGTCGCCCAGCACCGCCGCGCGCGGACGCAGCACCAGCGCGCCGGACGACAGGGCGTGCCAGTGTTCGCGCGGGGTGCGGATGAACACCCACTCCGGCGCGAGCGCCGCCCCATCGAACTCGTCGCGGTGCGTGAAGTTGCCCGTCATGGGGATCGGCGGCGCGGGCTGGGCGGGCAGATCGGGACGGCGGCCGGCGTACGGCACCGTCGCGTCGCCGCGCAGGATCTCCGGCCAGCCGTCCTCCGTCCATCGAACGGGAAGCAGGTACGTCTCGCGGCCGTTGTTGTAGTGGTCGCCGCGGTACGGGCGCACGCCCAGGAAGACCGCCCACCACTCGCCGCGGGGCGTCCGCACGAAATCCGCGTGGCCCGTCGTGGTGATGGGCAGCGGGCGCGCGGGGTCTAGGTGGCGCTGCGTGAGGATGGGATTCTCCGTCCACGGAATCCACGGTCCCCACGGCGAATCCGCACGGAACACGACTTCGGAGTGCTGCTCCGCCGTGCCGCCTTCCGCGCAGATCAGGTAGTAGCGGCCGTCCACCTTCAGGATGTGCGGCGCCTCGATCCAGATCGGCTTCCTGGCCAGATCCACCCCGCCGTTCACGATCAGACGCCGCGGGCCGGTCATCCGCTGGCTGGCGGCGTCGAATTCCTGCATCCAGATGGCGCGGTGCCCCTCGTACAGCGGCGCGCCGATGGGCGGACCGTTGTTGACGATGTACGCCTTGCCGTTGTCGTCAAAGAAGATGGAAGGATCGATGCCGTCCACTTCCGGGAGAAAGACGGGATCGGACCATGGCCCGCGCGGATCGGTGGCGGTGACGATGAAGTTTCCGCCGCGGTCCACGATGGTCGTGATCATGTAGAAGGTGCCCGCGTTGTAGCGAATCACCGGGGCGAAGATGCCGCGCGAAATGCCGGCGCTGTCCAGGTTCAGCTGCGACGGACGGCTCAGCACATGGCCGATCTGCGTCCAGTTGACCAGGTCGCGGCTGTGAAAGAGCGGGACGCCCGGAAAGTACGCGAAGCTTGATGTGACCATGTAGTAGTCGTCGCCCGCGCGCGCGATACTGGGGTCGGGATAGAAGCCGGCCAGCACGGGGTTCAGGTACTCGTTCGCGCCCGCGCGGTTCTGGCGGAAAGCGGGATCGTCGCCCATGTACTCGAACCACTCGAAGCGCGCGTCGGACGGCTGCGCGGTGGCGGGTTCCGGCTGGGCGGTGGCGCAGGCCGCCGCGAGCGGAAGGAGCAGGGCGAGCGGGCGGAGGGCGGACGGTGCGCGCATCGGGCGGACGGGTGCGGGAGGAACGAAGGTGCGGCCGCGCGGCGGGATGCCGGGCGGCCGGAAGCGCGGAGTCAGGGCGCCCGGAAGCTTTCTGGCGGGCCCAGGTAGCTGGGCTTGAGCCCGCCGGTGTTCACCACGATGCGCTGCAGCACCAGGCCGGGATCCACCATCCAGAAGCGCAGCACGTGCTCCCCCGCCGCGTCCACACGGTGGCGGCTGATGGAAACGTTGATATTCTGCGCCACCATCTGCTCCCACGCCGCGTTGCGGTCGCCCGCGCGGCTGCTGCCGTCCGCGTGCGCGTTTACGATGACGGGCGCGCCGCCATCGATCGACACCGCGTAGCGCAGCCCCTCGCCGCCGCGCGTGTCCAGCGAGGGCGAGAAGTACGCGCGCACCTCCACCTCGCCCGGGGTGAACAGGTGCATGCGGTATTCGAGGGACGGCGTGCCGCGGCCCGGCGTCTGGCTGGGCGCGTCGATGGGCACCGTCATTCCGCTCAGCGTGCGGCCGATCTGCGGAATCCGCGTCCAGCGGATGGCGCCCGCGTTCACGGCGCGGGTGTAGTGCTCCGCCTCCATCGCCACCACTCCCCCGCCCTCCACAAAGCCGCGCACCTGCCCGCGCTGTGGCGTCTGGGGATTGTGGATGACGGCGTGGACGACGACTCGCCGGCCATCCGCCCCCGTGATCGTCACCGGCACGCGCTGGATGCCGGCGGGCGCGCGATCCCAATCCACCGAGACGGTGATGCGCGTTTCCGCATCCACCCGCCCGGCGGACGGCGAGACGGTCACCCACGGCTGCGCGGATGCGGCGGAAAAGGCGAACGGCACGGAGCCGCGATTGAAGATCTCGATCCACCGCGTCTGGCGGGAAAAGGCGTCCATCGGCGGGAGGACGGCGGTGTCGCGCGAGGCCGGCCACCACGCGTCCGATCCCTCGACCGCCACGCCCATTTCCGCCATCACCGGCACTTGGATCACCTCCACGCGCGGCATGACGTTGCGCGGTGGCTCCTGCCAGTAGGTGTAGCCGATGTGGGTCTGGTCCATCATGTGGGCCCACTTGCCGCCCGCGATCTCCGTGTTGTACCGGCGGGAAAGCGCGGCGTCCGTCTCGAAGCGCGCGCGCACGCGGTCCGCAAAGGTGTTGGTGGACGCCCGCCCCTGCCGCGCGTACAGGCGGTTGCGCGCGGCGGAGACGTAGAGGTCGTGCAGGTTGGCGCTGGCGTGAACGGGATGGAGAACGAGCTGGAAGTACGCATCGCGCGCGTCCGCCGGCAGCAGCGCGCCAATGCGCTCCGCCTCCGCGGCGAGGGCGGCGTACTCCGAGGTGACGCGCTCCGCTTCGTTGTACGCGGTCAGGCCGTAGGTGGCGGTATCCAGCAGTTCCGGCTTGCGGCGGCTGTTGAAGCGCGTGTACTCGCTCAGGATGCGGGCGATGGCGTCCGCGTGCTCCGCGCCGAACTGCCGTTGCGCCCACTGCCGCGTCCACTCGGGAATGCGCTCCGCGGGCCAGGCCTCCGGATTCCACGCGTAGTCCAGAAAGAAGGAGATGGGCATCTCCATGGGCTTGATGTCGCCGACGTTCACGATCCAGATGCGGTCCGCGCCCTGGCGCCACGCACCGTGCATCTGCTCCCACACGCGCGACACCTGGGTGGTGTTGATCCACTTGTAGTTGCGCGGCCCGCCCACGTAGTCGAAGTGGTAGTACACACCGAATCCGCCCGAACGCGCACGGTCCGCCGCGCGCGGCAGGCGCCGGATGTTCCCCCAGTTGTCATCCGCAAAGAGCAGCGTCACGTCTTCCGGAACGCGCATTCCCTGGTCGTAGTAGTCCTGCACCTCCTTGTACAGCGCCCACACCTGCGGCTGTGCGGACGGATTGCGCCCCGTCACCTCGCCCAGAATCGTGCGCTGGTCCGCCACGATCCGCTCCAGGAGGGCGATGGCGGTGCCCTGCGTCATGGGCTCGTCGCCGTCGCCGCGCATGGCGAGGGTGACGATGCTCTCGTTGCTCCCCATCCGCCGGATCCCCTCCCGCCAGAACGCGCGCAGGGAACTGTCGTTGGTCGCATAGTTCCAGACACCGCCCCCCCCGAAGCGCCGCCACTCGTCGTGGGCGCGCATCATGGGCTCATGGTGGCTGGTGCCGATCACCACGCCGTATTCATCCGCCAGCCGCGCGTTCTGCGGATCATCCGCATAGAAAGCGCTCCCCCACATGGCCGGCCACAGATAGTTGCCGCGCATTCGCAGGATGAGCTCGAACACCTTTTCGTAGAACTGGTGATTGAACCCGCCGAACCGTTCGCGCGCCCAGCCGCTGAGCGCGGGCGCCTCGTCGTTGATGAAGATGCCGCGGTAGCGCACCGCCGGTTCGCCCAGCGTGTGCCGCGCGGGGGAAACGTGCAGTTCTGGCTGATGACGGACGGGGACGTCGGCCCACCAGTACCAGGGCGAGACGCCGATCTGCTGCGAAAGTTCGTAGATGCCGAAGATGGTACCGCGCCTGTCGCTGCCCGCGATCACCAGCGCGCGGTCCACGCCGGGGAGGGGCCGCTCGATGACCTGCAGCACGAACGTTTCCCACTTTCCCGCCACGGCCGACACGTTCAGCTTTCCCGCGCGCACCAGCCCGTCGATGACCGGATCGCTCCCCAGCGTGCCGACGAGGACGATCTGCCGCGCGGCGGGAACGTCGCCCACGGCCAGCTCGGGCGCGGCGCCCGTCACCCGCTCGATGTCGGCGCGCAGGTCGCGCGCGGCGCGCACCACGCCCGCGTGCTCCCCCGCGGACACGTGCAGCGGCACCGGCCGCCCGCCCGCCGCGAGAGCGAACCGCGACCGCTCCGCGCGGTCCGTGACGTAGGGCGCCGCCTGCGCGGCGGCGTCCCCCGCCGCCAGCAGAAGCGCGCCGAGGATGATGAGGGCGCGGCGCGGGAGAATGGAGACGAGCGAAAGAAACCGGGGCATCAGCCGTCCATGCGGGACAAGTTCGACGTGTGAGCCTGATTCATAATATGACTTGATGCCCTGACACAAGGCTTTTGTCCCCCGGGATGACAATCCGCATGAATCCGCATCCACAAGGCGCCACGAACGGGAGCGGTGAGAAGGACAACTCATCCCGTTTCGGAGGGTGTGGCGCGGCGGCCGGCAGCCCTCTCCCCCCGGCCCCCTCTCCCGCAAGCGGGAGAGGGGGAGACCTCAGCGCGGGCGGCGGATGCGGCACACGTCCCATGATGCAGTTTGAGCTCTGATTGTGGACGCGACAGCGGACGATTCGGGGGGCCCGCTGTCCGAGGCGGCGGATTCGTTCGATCAACGAAGGCATGGAGCGTGGTGCGATCTTCGCCGCGCCCGCCGAACGATCCATGACACGGATGGCCATCTGCCGACCCGGAGTGATTGACGAGAAACGGGGAGCAGCGGAGACATTCTCCGCTGCTCCCCGTTCATTCAGCCCCGCGCGATCAGGGGAGCGGCGGAATCCAGTAGTTGATGAATTCCGCCACCTTGCCGCGCTGCCCCAGCGTCTTTTCCACTGCGGTGCCATGCGCAGTGAGGGTCGGCGCCGTGTACGGCTTCTTGTGGTTCTGCATGCGATCCTCCGAGTCTGGTCGGTGAACGCCGGCGGCCCGGGCGGGCTACCGGAGAAAGATGAAGAAGCTGATGAACTCCGGCCGGTTGCCGAAGCGTCCCAGCGTCTTCTCCACGGCGCCGCCGAGACGGGTGAGGGTCGGGGCCGTGTAGCGCTTGCGTGCTTCCATCGTGCACCTCCGGTCTGGGTTGAACTACGCCGCCGCGGCCGGGCCGCGGCGGCCTTCACGCCTTACGCCGCGACGGCGTCCCGCGTCTCCGCACGCACCGGTGCCCACGCGCCGGCGCGCACCCGCAGCCATGTCTCCAGCGACAGCGTGCCCAGCAGGTGCGACAGGTTGTCCACCTCGCCCTGCCGCGCGCGCTCCACCGCCGCGCGGAGTGCGTCCGCATCAACCCACCCCGCCTGCGCCACCCACGGGTCGCGCAGCAGCCAGCCCACGCGCGGCGCCTCGTGCTGCAGCGCCCACAGGATGCGCGCGTCGATGCCGCCCTTGCCGCGGCGCGTGCGCACCGCCTCGGGGAGAATGCCGCGCATCGCCTCGCGCAGCACCCACTTGGAGCCCCCGGGGCGCACGCGCTGCTCCACCGGCAGTCGCAGGCAGAACTCGGCCAGGCGGCGGTCCAGAAAGGGGTAGCGCACCTCCATCCCCTCCGTGAACGGCCCGCGTTCCAGCTGCCCGGCCAGGATGCGCAGGTAGACGCCCGTTTCGTCGCTCCACACGCGCCCCGGGCGCGAGCGGGGGCGCGCCGCTGTCATTCCCGCGCGGCGCGCGAACCGCTGCTGCACCCAGGCGGGCGCCGCCGGCCGCGCCCCCGCGCCGCTCAGCGCGGCGGGAAGCAGGGGACGGAGCGCGTCGCGCCACAAGCCGTGGTAGAAGGACTGCCGGCGCGCCACCGCGTGCAGCGTCACGGTCCGCAGCGCCTCGCCCACGCGCCCCGTCCGCAGCAGGTCGGCGGCAAAGGTGCCGGGGCCGTCCAGGTAGTGGTCGGAGCCCTGCCCGCTCAGCATCACCCGCCCGCCCGCGTCGCGGACGATGGCGCACATCCGCCGGTCGCGCGCCCAGTACGGGAACATGGGGCGCGGCTCATCCGTGGCGACGGGCGGCTCGCCATCGTCCTGCCAGGGCCAGGGGTCGCGGACGGACTCGCCGCGCACGTTCCACCGCCGCAGCACCTCATCCGAATAGCGCGTCTCGTCCCCATCCCCGAGCGAGTCCACCACCGACACCGTTCCCGCCAGCCCCGGCGCTTCTCCCGCCTCCGCCAGCCACTGCGCCGTGGACACGACCGCGGACGAATCCAGTCCGCCGGAAAGCTGCGACCACGTTTCGCCCGGCGCGCCCAGGCGGACGCGCACCGCGTCGGCGAACAGGCGCCGCACCTGGGCGGCGGCCTCCGCGCCGTCCGCGTGCCGCGCGGGAACAAAGTCCTCCGCCCGCCACCAGCGCCGCTCCTGCACCCTGCCCTCCGCGGCGACCAGCACGCCGCCCGGCGGAACGGCGCGGCGCCCTTCCCACAGCGTGCGCTCGGGGTTGCTGCTGCCGCCCAGCAGAAAGCCCGACACCCACGCCTCGTCGTAGGCCGCGTCCTGGGCCAGCGCCTCCAGCCGGGAGGCGATGCGGAGCGTGCCGCCCGCCGTGGCGTGAAAGAGCGGGCGGACGCCGAACGCGTCGCGCGCGGCCACTAGGGTGCGCGTGCGGCCATCCCACAGCACCACGGCGAAGTCGCCCGCCAGCATGGGGATGCAGTGCTCGCCGTGCACGTCAAAGAGCGCCAGTACGAACTCCAGGTCCGGCGCGTCCGGCCGCACCGGCGCGGCGAAGCGCAGCAGGTCCGCGCGGTTGTCCAGCCGCACGTCTCCCGCCGCGGCCAGCGCGCCGCGCCGGGCGGTCAGCGGACGCAGCACGGGCTCTCCGGCGGCGGCGCAGAACGGTCCGTCGCTGATGACCGAATGCGCCGCGATCCCCAGATGGCGCAGCCGGCCCGCGGCGTCGGCGGACGGGGCCGCGTCGGGCGACAGCGTGCAGACGAACGCGCTCATGCGGGGGCGACGGGCATGGGAAGGAACTTGGCGACCGTTTCCGCGTCCTCGTTCACCGGCTCGCCGTGGAGTTCCACCCAGGCGTGCGCGTGAAAGGGCGACGGGGTCACGCCCAGCCGCAATTCCGCCGGGACGCCGCGGCGGCGAAGGAGAAGGTAGAGCGACAGCGACTGCTCCAGGCAGACGGCGCGGCCGGGAAAGAAGGCGCCCGCGACGGCCACCCGGTGCGCCGTGCGCTCCGGCAGGTCCGGATCAAACCCCGCCACGGGCGCGCGCTCCGCCATCCACCGCGCGCGGGCCACCGAGCGCCCGAATCCGCGCGTCTTGAGGTGCAGGCGCACCGCGAGCAGCGTGAGCATGGAGCGCAGCACGCCCGGTGCTTCGGGAGATGGACGGCTGGTCATCCTTCCACCACCAGTCCGGCTGCGCGAAGGCGCGAAACAAGCTCTATCGTGTCGCGGCGCAAGACGTCCGCAGGCGCGTCGTACTCCGCGGCGAGCGCGCCCGCCACCTCGTTCAGCGACGATCCGCCGCCGAGCAGCTCCCACAGGCGCGTGCCCACCTCGTCCAGCCCGAAGTACGCGCCGCCGCGGTGATCCAGCAGCACGGTGCGGTCTCCCTCGCGCGTGGACGTCACCTGCGGCGAATGGCGGAAGCGCGCCTCCGGTCCGGGCGCCGCGGCGGTCGCTGCGCTGCCACGGCGAAACAGGTTCAGCACGAGACGTCCTTTCTCAAGCGCTCAGGCGAGCTGCGCGTGGGGGAGAGTCACTGTCGAAATCTGTCTGATTCCATGATTACAGGGGGACGGAAGAATTGTTCCAGCGCCGCGGGAAGGGTTCGGCGTGGACAGTTGGAGAGTGTGCGGACGGTGCCGGGGTGGGCCCTCACCCCGCGTGCTGCGCACGACGACCCTCTCCCACGAACAGATGTGGGAGAGGGAGCACACCCCAGACCTGTGTGGCGGATGGGCTTCGCTGCGCAACGCCGTGCCTCGATACGGCTATGATCGACGGATTTCTGCGATGCCGCGCGGCCGGCGGCCACGCTGGACGGAAAAGAGGATGCGGGGCCGAAGCTCCGCATCCTCTTTCGTTGTCGTGGCTTGAGCGTTCGACGACCATCGGCCGCACCACGGTTCGGCGGCTTCGGTGCAGGCTAGCGGAAGAGTTCCTTCACCTCACCATCCAGGTGCACGCTGCGGGGCGGACGGCCGTCGCGGATGCGGATCTCGTTTCCTTCATCGACGGGAAGATCATAGATGATTCGCTCGCCTTCAATCCGCGACGGCGGACCGGGGACGTCGTACATCCCCATGTAGCCCTCCACGTTGGAGATGAAGATCAGCCGGTGCGTCATCCGATGATTTCCGAACACCCGCTGGTAGTAGTAGACGCCCACCCCGCCCTGCGCGGACCGCACGCATCCCACCAGCCGGATGGACGCCGCGCGATCGATGATCCCGCTGAACCCGCCGCGCGTGAGGATGGAGGCGAGTTGCGCACGCGACGTTACGTGACTTCGGTCGCAACCCTGCTCGCGGGGGGTGGGGTGTGGGGCGCCGGCCGGGGCGCATCCCAGCACAACGCACAGGCCCAGCAATGCTCGCATCATGATCGGCCGAGGTGGATGGCGGTGGATGGCATACGTCTGCGGCAAACGGATGAGCCTGGAGCTTGGCTAGAGGATCAGGAACAACAGCGGCGCGGCAAGAAAGAACGCGGCCATCCCGCCCAGGACACCCGCGCCGATCCGCAGCAGCGCGCTTTGTTCGCGCCGGGCGACGGCAAGTACGCTCAGCAACGTCGCAGTCACGTAGACGGCGCTGAACACCGCCATGAATTCCCGCGACGCGTCAGCATAGAATCCCGTGACCATCCACGTGAGCGAGCATGCCACGGTCGCCGCGACGGCGAGGATCGGGATCCAACGCCTTGCGTGCGCATGGCTGAACCGATCAGCCAGCAGGCTGAGCAGAATCACATGCGCCAGTCCCACCGCCAGTCCGCCATCCATTTCGGTCCGGAGCACAGAGTGTGGTACCCGTGCGATCGCGCCCCCTCCGCCGGCCGAGCGCTGGCCAGAGGGAGTGTGCACGCGCACGAGCATCATCCATTCATGGTAAACTGCTCTTTTTCGGCACGCGTCCGTTCACGCGTCAGGCGGATCTTGCAGAGCATGATCGACATGCCGCCCAGACTCCCTCCCTGGTACGACTGGTACAGGCTGAGACAGAGCAGGTCGCGATACTCGGTCCCGGCACGGGCCGCCCGCCGGAATGTTGCGGCCGCCACGGAGTCCGGAAGCGATTGCAGGATCGCGGCTTCCGTGCGGCGCAGCTCGGCTTCCGCCATCGCCAGTTCGCGCGCCAGGCACGCATTCTTTTCCACGATGGGCATCGGCGCGTCGCACTCCGGCCGGGCCTGCGCGAAAGACTGGCCAACGGCGGGCGAGGCGGCTTGGGTTTCACGTACATCGACGCTGCCCTCGCGAGGCGCGTGGCACCCGGCGAGCAGCACGATCGCGAGAGCCGGCCAGGCCGGCATCCGCATTGATCGATCTCTCGAGTGCACGGAGTTGCTCATCCGGTGGCGCGATGAGAGCCGCCCGATCGCGCGGGATGTCATCATCGATGGACTTCGATACTGGTGAGGATGGGGCAACGCCGCGGGAGCTGATGATCACAAGCGCCGCCAGG
Organism: Longimicrobium terrae; assembly: GCF_014202995.1. Classification (NCBI taxonomy): domain Bacteria; kingdom Pseudomonadati; phylum Gemmatimonadota; class Longimicrobiia; order Longimicrobiales; family Longimicrobiaceae; genus Longimicrobium; species Longimicrobium terrae. The sequence goes on along the minus strand of NZ_JACHIA010000017.1, from coordinate 48,245 downwards.
GAACGACCTTCGCCCCGGCTTCTGACGGCCGCCAGCTGATTTCGCCGAGCGGAACGCCCGCGCGGGTGAAAGCCGCCATCGGCCGTGAATCGGCCTCCCTGCCCAGATTCTCCCCACAGAATGCGGTGAACAGGGCAAGGTACACGTCCGCTCCCCCAAAGAAGCGGGTGCAGACGGGATCGCGGTGCGCGCGGCGGGCGTACTCGGCGGCGTTGCCGCTGACGGATGCGGGGACCTCCGCGGGAGCCACCTCGTACAGCGTGTCTCCCGCAGGCAGGCCGAACGTGCGGGCCGCGGCCAAGCCGGGGATCATGAAGCCGGGCTCGGCGGGAGCCGTCACCCGCGCTCCGGCACCGGCACACGCCTGAACCATGATGGCGAGCAGGAGCAATCGGCGGACTCCCATCGAGGAGCCTGCCGAAACGGTTCGGCGCATCATCCTCCCCTCCGGGATTGTCGCGGCGATTGCATTCGCGCTCACGCGGTCCAGCGATGGAGGCCAAAGTTCGTTCGGCGACGGAAAAGGAGGGCATGGCGGACGCCGATCGTCCACCCTGCCCTCCTCTTTTTCCCCGCCGCCGCGTCCGCGCGCTACTTGACCGGGTGCTTCTCCGAATCCCAGCGCAGCAGCGCCTTGTGCACGCCTTCCAGGTGCAGCCGCATGCGCTCTACTGCCAGCGCCTCGTCGCGGGCCTCCAGCGCGGCCAGGATCTCCACGTGCTCCTCGTGGTCGCGGCGGCGCGAGCCGAAGATGTCCAGAATCAGCCGCTGCTCTTCGGCAAACAGTTCGCGCAGCACGTCCAGCAGCTGCGTGAGCACCATGTTGCCGCTGCTGAGCGCGATGGAGCGGTGAAACTCCATGTTGATACGGTTCAGCAGCGCGTCGTCGTCCAGGCTGCGGCCGGCATTGTCCAGCAGGCTGCGCAGCTCGGCCAGGTGCTCGGCCGTGGCGTTGCGCGACGCCAGCGCCACGGACTGCACCTCGATGGGGATGCGCGCCTGGATCAGATCCAGCAGCAGCTTCTTGGTGACCTCGCCCGCGTAGCCGGGGCTGGCCAGCACCAGCACGTCGTCGCTGCGGGTGACGTACACGCCGGAGCCGTGGCGGATCTCCACCGTGCCCATCGTTTCCAGCTTGCGCAGCGCCTCGCGGACGGTGGGGTGCCCCACCTGAAAGCGCTGGGCCATCTCCATGATGGTGGGAAGCCTGTCGCCCGCCTTGTACCCGGACGTCTGGATCAGCTGCCAGATCAGCTGGGCCAGCTTGTCGGCCAGGCTCTGCTTCATCACCGGCGCCAACGCGTCTTTCATGCACACCTCGCTCGGGTCGCGGCGAATGCCCGATGACCAGAATCGGACCGTTCGCCGGCACGTTGCCGTCCCCGCCCGCACGACGCTTGCAGAGACCCGCAACAGATCAGATCATAATAACAGTTCCGGGGCCCCGCTCCAAACCGCGCCGTCCGTACGGCGGCCGTCGCGAAACGGGGGCCGCGCGTTCCCTCACCTCAGCGCGGGAAGACCGACGTGGAGCATCGTGAACTGGGCCGCACCGGGTGGAAGGTGTCGGCCATCGGCTACGGCGCCTGGGCCATTGGCGGCGACGCCTGGGGCCGCACCGACGACGCCGAGTCGCTGCGGTCGCTGCACCGCGCCATCGACCTGGGCGTAAACTTCATCGACACGGCCGACGTGTACGGCGACGGCCACAGCGAGCGGCTGATCGGCCAGGTGCTGCGCGAGCGCCCGGGCGAGGAGCTTGTCGTCGCCACCAAGGCCGGCCGCCGGCTGGACCCGCACGTGGCGTCCGGCTACGACCGCAGAAACCTGACGGCCTTTGCCGAGCGCAGCCTGACGAACCTGGGCGTGGACCGCATCGACCTGCTGCAGCTGCACTGTCCGCCCGGCGAGGTCTACCACATGCCGGAGGTGTTCGGCGTGCTGGACGACCTGGTGGCGGCGGGAACGATCCGCCACTACGGCGTCAGCGTGGAGCGGGTGGACGAGGCGCTGGCCGCCATCCGCCACCCCGCCGTGCAGTCGGTGCAGATCATCGTCAACATGTTCCGCCTGAAGCCCGCGGAACAGTTCTTTGCCGCCGCGCGCGAGGCCAGGGTCGGCATCCTGGCCCGCGTTCCGCTCGCCAGCGGGCTGCTGAGCGGAAAGATGCGCGCGGACACGCCGTTCTCCGCGGAGGACCATCGCCGCTTCAACCGGCGCGGCGAGGCGTTCGACCAAGGCGAAACGTTCAGCGGGGTGGAGTTCGAGGCCGGCCTGGCCGCGGTGGAGGAACTCCGCGCGCTCGTTCCTGAAGGCGCCACGCTGGCGCAGGTGGCGCTCCGCTGGATCCTGATGTTCCCCGAAGTGACGACCACCATTCCCGGGGCCCGCGACGCGCGGCAGGCGAAGGCCAACGTGCACGCCGCCGGGCTTCCGCCGCTCTCCGCCGAGGCGATGGCCAAGGTCCGCGACGTGTACGATCGCCACTTCCGCGCCGCGGTGCATCCGCGCTGGTAGGGCGAGGCGGAAAGGTTCGGGCCTGCACGTACTTTAGAGCAGGAACCGGCGTTTCAGGCTCGCTGTGGAAGACTTTGCTCATCGCCGGACTGTGAGGCCCCTCCCCCGACCCCTCCCCGTGCAAACTGCCGCACGGAGAGGGGAGAACTGCGGGTCATCACGTCCCGGATGGTTCGGCGCGGCGGCGGGCAGCCCTCACCCCCCGGCCCCCTCTCCCGCAAGCGGGAGAGGGGGAGACCTCAGCTCGAGGGCGACGTTCGGCACGTCCCCCGCGCTGTTGAGCGGTTGAAGCCCCGAACGGGGCGCGAATAGCGCCGTGTCGGGGGGTCCCGCTGTTAGAGCGGCGGATTCATTCGCTCAGAAGATCCTGCGCCGCGCTGGTGCTCGCCATCCGCGTCGAACCCTCCGCCCCGCCCAACCCTCCCCAGTCTTTTTTGGGGGAGGGTGGGCCGGTGGTGCCGGCCCGGGTTGGGGCCGCCCGCGAACCCTCCGCGCACCGCCCATCCTGCCCGATGGACGGCGCGGGCGGCCGGTCGAACGCGCTACTCCGGCTCCGACTGCGTGGCCGTGGCCGCCTGTCCGCCACCGGGCGAGGCGGCGCGCAGGACGGCGAAGAAGGCCGCCTTGGGCTCGCCGCGCCACCCAAAGAGCAGCGGGTGGTTCGTCCGCCCGCGCAGGGGCCAGTCGTTGAGCCACGAGTCATCGTCCGACACGCCCCAGAACGTCACCCGCTTCACCACGTCCGATCGGCGGCGGTACAGGTCAAAGAACTGCGCGTACCGCTGCGCCAGCGCCTGCTGCACCGAGTCCGGCATCCCCAGCACGTACGGGTTCGACTCGCAGTTGCACCCCGCCGCCTCGCCGCGCGCCGAAATCTCCGCCGTGTTGCCGGGCACCACGCGCGGCAGCACGTCGATGTCCAGCTCGGTGATGGCCACCTTCACGCCCAGGTCGGCGAACGCGGTGATGGTGCTGTCCTCTGCGGCAATTGTCGGCCAATCCATCTTGTGGTGGCCCTGCAGCCCCACCGCCGTCACCCGCACGCCCTGCCGCTGCAGGTCGCGGATCAGGCGGACGGCACCGGCGCGCTTGGCGGGATTTTCCAGCGAGTAGTCGTTGTAGTACAGCTCCGCCTGCGGATCGGCCTCGTTGGCGAAGCGGAACGCCTGCGCGATGAAGTCCGGGCCGATGATGTTGAGCCAGGGCGAGCGGCGCAGCGTGCCGTCCTCGTCCAGCGCCTCGTTCACCACGTCCCATCCCCCGATGCGGCCGCGATACCGGCCCACGACGGTGTGGATGTGGTTGCGCATCCGCGCCAGCAGCGTGTCGCGGCTGGCCGGCGAGCCGTCCGCGTTCTGAAAGACCCACGCGGGCGTCTGGCTGTGCCACACCAGCGCGTGCCCCACGATGAACTGCCCGTTGCGCTCCCCCAGCTCCACGTAGCGGTCCGCCGCCTCAAAGGCGAAGCGCCCCGGCTGCGGCTGCGCGGACTCCCACTTCAGCAGGTTCTCCGGGCTGATGGCGCTGAAGTGGTGGCGGATGATCTCGCCGCCGCGCAGGTCGCGCCCGTACACCTCGTCCAGGTTCAGCGTGGTTCCCATCCGCAGGCCGGGGTACGCGGCCTTGAGCGACGGGAACGACGACACCGGCGCGGGCGGCTCCATCCGTCCCGGCTGGGCGGCCAGCGCGGCGGGCAGGAGAACCGCGGCCAGGGCGCCGCGCGTCTGCATCTTCATCATCATCCTCACGGTGCGCTGGCGATGGGCGTGTGCGAAAAGGCGCGGCGGCGGGCGGCAAGCTCATCCGCGATCGTGGTTTCCATCCGCCGGTCGATGCGGTAGAAGCAGAGGATGACAGTGCACAGGCCGAAGGCGATGGCCGGGTACACGCTCATGCTCATGCGGATGCCGTCCAGCGCCCGCGCGCTCTGCTCCACGTTGGGAACGTAGCCGTAGGCCGCCAGCAGCCATGCCCCGATCGCCCCGCCGAAGCCCAGCCCCGCCTTGAGCGCGAACACGATGGCCGAGAACACGATGGCCGTCGCGCGCCGGTTGTTCTTCCACTCCGAGTAGTCCGCCACGTCGGCCATCATCGCCCAGAGCAGCGGGATGGTGAATCCGTACGCGAACTGCCGCAGCATCTCCGCCGCGAACATCATCGTCACCGCCTCGCGCGGGATGACGGCGAACGCGGCCGTGAACAGCGTGGTGAACGCCAGCCCGCCGATGAACAGGTTGCGCTTGCCGTAGCGCAGCCCCAGCGGCTTGCTGAGGATGACGCCCAGGATCGTCGTCGCCGTGCCCAGCACGTTGAACATGCTGAACAGGTTTTCGCGCCCCACGTAGTAGCGGAAGTAGTAGAACACCGTCCCGCCGCGCAGGGCGAGGGTGATGAAGAGCACGAGCGTCAGGACGAACATGACCAGCCACGGCCGGTTGCGTCCCAGGTCCGCGAAGTCGCGGCTGACGTTCTGCTCCTGGTCCGGCGGCGGAAGAATCCGCTCCTTGGTGGTGGAGAAGGTGATGAAGAAGAAGGCGATGGCCAGGACGCTGAAGATGCCCATGGTCCACTGGTAGCCCACCGCGTCGTTGCCCTGGCCAAAGTAGTTCACCATCGGCAGCGCCAGGCCCTGGATGACGAGCTGGGCGAGCATGGCAAAGATGAAGCGGTACTGGCTCAGGCTGGTGCGCTCGCCCACGTCGCCCGTCATCACGCCGCTGAGGGCGGAATAGGGGAGGTTGTTGGCGCTGTACACCATCATGAGGATGATGTAGGTGGTGTAGGCGTAGAACAGCTTCCCGCTGGGCGACAGGTCCGGCGTGGTAAAGGTCAGCAGCCCCATGATGCCGAAGGGGACGGCCGTCCACAGGATCCACGGGCGGAACTTGCCCCAGCGCGTGTTGGTGCGGTCGGCGATGATGCCCATCACCGGATCGAACACGGCGTCGAACACGCGCACTACCAGGAACAGCGTGCCCGCCGCCGCCGCCGAGATCCCGAAGGTGTCGGTGTAAAAGGCAAGCTGAAAGATGATCATCGTCTGGAAGATGAAGTTGGCCGCCGTATCCCCCAGGCTGTAGCCCACCTTCTCCCGTACGGAAAGCTTCTCGGTTCCATCCGCCGCGCGCGGCCCGGACGCCACCGGGACCGCGGCCGCCTCTATCGTCTGCGCCATGCGTGTGCTCTCTGGTGTGTGGGGCGGATCAGCCGGTGACCCGCAGAACGACCGTCTGCAGGTCCGCGTCGCGCGACGAGGCGCCCACGCGGATTTCAAACTCGCCGGGCTCCACCACCCGGTTCATGCGCACGTCCCAGAACGCCAGCTGCTCCGGGCCGATGGGGATCTGCACCGTCTCCGTCTGCCCGGGCTGCAGCGTGACGCGCCGGAATCCCTTGAGTTCCTTGACGGGCCGCGTGACGGAGCTCACCCGGTCGCGCACGTACATCTGCACCGTTTGCGTCCCCGCGCGGTCGCCCGTGTTGGTCACGTCCGCCAGCACGCGCGTGGTTCCGTCGATCCCAATCTCCGCGTCATCCAGCCGCACGTTATCGATCGAAAACGTCGTGTAGCCGATGCCTTCGCCGAACGCCCACAGGGGAGAGGCGTCGTCCCACAGGTAGCCGCGGCGGGCGGAGGGCTTGTGGTTGTAGAAGACGGGCAGATGACCCACGGAGCGCGGAAAGCTGATCGGCAGGCGTCCCGACGGATCGGCGTCGCCGAAGAGGATTTCCGCCACGGCGTGCCCGGTTTCCTGGCCCAGATACCAGCATTCCAGGATGGCGGGCGCGTGCTCCTTGATGGCGGGAAGCGCGAGCGGGCGGCCGTTGAAGAGGAGGACGATGACGGGCTTTCCCGTCGCGATCATGGCGTCCACCAGTTCCTGCTGCCGCCCGACCAGATCGAGGGAGGTGCGGTCGCCCATGTGCGCGCGCGACCACGCCTCGCGCGACGTCTGCTCGTTCTCGCCCACCGCTACGATGATGACGTCCGCCAGCGCGGCGATCTCCACCGCTTCCGCGATCTGCTTGCGGTCCTGCTTGGGATCGGAGGCGACGACCGCGTCCTCGTTCCACGAGCCGCCGACGGTGATCTTGCAGCCTTCGGCGTAGAGGACTTCGACGGATTCGCCGGCACGCGCGCGGATGCCGTCCAGCACGCTGACAGTGCGCGGGGGGACACCGCTGTAGCCGCCCAGCAGCGCGCGCCCCGCGTTCGGCCCCACGACGGCGATCGTCGACAGCTTGGCCGCATCCAGCGGAAGGACGCCGTCGTTCTTGAGCAGGGTGATGGACTCGCACGCGGCCTGGTGCGCCAGCTTCCGGTTCTCCTCCGAGCCCACGACGCGCTCCGCCTCCGCGGGATCGACGTACGGATCGTCGAACAGCCCCATGCGGAACTTCCACAGCAGCATGGGGGCGACCATGTCGTCCAGCTGCGCCTCGGAAAGCGTTCCGTCCGCCACCAGTTCGGCCAGGTGGAGGTAGCAGTCCGGCTCGGGGAACTCGATGTTGACGCCGGCGCGGACGGCCAGCGCGCACGCCTCGCGCTTGTCGGCCGCGACCCAGTGGCCGTGCGTGTCGGGGCGGTCGTTGAGTTCCCAGATGGCGTAGTAGTCGCTGACCACGAAGCCCTCGAAGCCCCACTCCTGGCGCAGCACGTCACGCAGCAGCCACTCGCTGGCGTGCGACGGAACGCCGTCCACCTCGTTGTAGCTGGCCATGACGCTGGCCGCCCCGCCCTCGCGGATGGCCGCCTCGAACGGGGGGAGAAAGACTTCGCGCAGTTCGCGCATGGACACGTTCACCGGGGCGCAGTTCATTCCCGCCTCCGGCTGCCCGTGCGCGACGAAGTGCTTCATGGTAGCCAGCACGCGCGTGCCGTCCTGAAAGCTCGCGTCGCCCTGAAAGCCGCGGACGGCGGCCACGCCCATGCGCGAAACCAGGTGCGGGTCTTCGCCGAACGTTTCTTCCACACGGCCCCAGCGGGCGTCGCGCGCCACGTCCACCACCGGCGTGAGCGCCTGGTGCGTACCGCGGACGCGGGCCTCGTGCGCCGTCATGGCGTACAGCGACTCCACGAGTTCGGGATTCCACGTGGAGGCCAGCGCGATGGGCTGCGGAAAGCTCGTCGAACCCACGGCCGCCAGCCCGTGCAGGCACTCCTCGTGAAAGATCACGGGGATGCCGAGGCGGCTTTCTTCGATGAAGAACTTCTGGATGGCGTTGGTCAGCTCGGCCATCTGCCGGGGGCCGCGGCCCTTTTCCGGCTCGTGCCCGCTGCCGCCGGCGTCGCTGGGGCGGCCCACCTGGCCGATGCCGTTGCCGTCGGCGAACGCCGCGCGCGCCTTGTCCGCGCTGAACGCGCCGTGCTCATCCACCAGCGTCTCGGCCTTCTTCTGCCAGACGCACATCATCTGCGCGGCCTTTTCGTCCACCGTCATGCGGGACAGCAGGTCCGCCACCCGCTCGTGCGCGGGGACTCCGGAATCGCGGTAACGCGTCATCGTGCTCCGAAACGCTTGTGATTCACTGTGCGAAGAACCATCGTGTTCATGCCCCGCCGCCGTTCCGGCCGCGCGGCCCTTCCCCGCCCCGCCGCCCGCGGCGGAAAGGACGTCCATGCACCCGCGCTCCCGTCCATCCGCCGTCCTCCGCGCCGCCGCCGTGCTGGCGCTGTCCGCCTGCGCGCCGTCCGTCGCGCCTGGACCGCAACCCGCGCCCGAGGAGGAGCAGGTGGGCACCGGCTACGGCACCGAGCGCCGCGCCACCAGCACCGCCGCCGTCTCGTCGCTGGCGGAAGACGACATGCCCCGGGGCGGCAACACCACGCTCGTCGAGTTGCTGGACCGCGTGCCCGGCGTGACGGTGAACCGGCGGGGCGGCGGGCAGTTCACGGTTCGCGTGCGCGGCTCGCGCACATTCGCGGGGAGCGACGAGCCGCTGTTCGTGGTGGATGGGATGCCGCGGACGCTCACCTCGCTGGAAGCCATCGCGCCGTCCAGCATCGTGCGCATCGAGCTGCTCAAGGACGCGGGCACCCTGGCCGGGTACGGCGCGCGCGGCGCCAACGGGGTGATCCTCATCACCACCCGCGACGCGCCCTGACCATCATCCCGCGGCCGCATGACGGCCGGCCGCGGTCCATCCTGCAAGGGCGCGGATCAGGATCAACCGATCCGCGCCGTTTCCATCACCCTCGCCCGACCCGCGTTCCCTCGCGGCGCTGCGTGCCGCTGCCGCGCCCGGGTTGAGGCGTGGCGGACGGTAGATCCTTCGGCCCGCATGGCCCCGGTTCGTGGGCCGGTCCGGCGCGCCCGGGCCTCAGGATGACGCCGATGGCGTTTGACTGCGTGTGTCGCCGTCCCTGCGCCGAGAGGCGTCATCGTGAGGGAGCGTGCGCCGCGCGTTCCGTAGCGCCGAGCCCATGCGCGACCGAAGGATCTGGCCTGCGCCAAGCCAGCGTCGCGTGACGCACGTGCGCCAGCCGGTCCTTTGCGGCGCTCCGGCCAGCCGCGGTCGATTGATCGCCATCCTCCGAAAACCGACCGGCGAGCCGCCGCTGTCCATCAACCGAAACGGCTCCCGGAGCACTCCGCTCCGGGAGCCGTTTCCGACCCTGCCCCGCAGACCCGCGTCAGTAGCCGGGGTTCTGCGGGAACGCCGCGGCGTTGCCTTCGGTGGCGTCGATCTGCTGCTGCGGAATGGGGCGCAGCAGGTGCTTGGGCTCCGTAAAGCCGGTCGCCGTCGGGTTGTAGCGGCGCACCCGCTCGCCCAGCTTGCCGGTGCGGGCCAGCACGTACCACCGCTGCTCCTCGCCCGTAAGCTCCCGTGCCCGCTCGTTCAGCAGCAGCTCTAGCCCCTGCGTGGCGACGGGGCCGCGCGCGCTGTCGGCCTGCGCCGCGCTCAGCTCGTTGGCGGACTCCATCCCCGGAAACGCCGCGCGCCGCCGGATCACGTTGAAGTCGGCGATGGCCTCGGCGCCGCGCCCGGCCCGGATGTTGGCCTCCGCGCGCAGCAGGTACACATCCGCCAAGCGCCACAGGTGCCGGTCGCGCTGGCTGGGGCCTGCGGCCACGTTGGCCTTGGTCTGGTCCTGCCACTTGAGCAGCGTGGGAAAGTGCAGCTCGGTGTACTGGTTCTGCCCCAGCGTGCGGTACCGCTTGTTGGTGGTGTAGATGGGGTCCACCACGTCCGTGCCGGGCAGGTAGATGGCGGTGTCGCCGCCGCGGCCCGGCTCCGACGAGCCGTTGTTGCTGCGCCACACCGTCTGGAAGGTGGCGGCGTAGCGGCTGTCGGTGGCGCGGTTCCACAGGTCGATGGTGTAGCGCGTGGGGCTCACCCGGCGGAACGGGCGGCCGTACTCCAGCGAGCGGGAAATGCCCGGGGCGTTGAGCCCCGCGTCGTACGCCATGGTGATGTACCAGTGCAGGCTGTTGCCGTAGAGGTCGCGCCCCTGCACCCCGTCGCCGCTGAACTGCACCTGGAACACGTACTCCGGATTGGTTTCCGTGGCGGGGACAAAGTCGCACGGGCCCGTGGGGCGCTCCGGCCCGCAGAAGAGCGAGCGGTAGCTGGCGTTCAGCGTGTACGTTCCGCTGCCGATGACCGCCGTCGTCAGGTCGCGCGCCCGGTCGAAGTCGCCCGGCGCGCCGCGGGTGAGGTACACCTCGGCCAGCAGCGTCTGCGCGGCGCCCTTGGTAGCGCGGCCGCGCTGCGACTGCGTGGCCGGCAGGTTGGCGACCGCGAACTCCAGGTCGGGGATGATGGCCTGCGCGTAGATCTCCGCCGGGGCGGTGCGGCTGGCCGTGACCACCGCGCCCTCGGTGGGCGCCAGCGTCAGGTGCACCGCGCCGTAGTTGCGCACCAGGTTGTGGTAGTACAGGGCGCGCAGAAACCGCATTTCACCCAGCCGCGTGGCCTGCAGCGCCGGGGCCAGCGCCGTGGACGCGCCGATGTACTGGATGGCCGTGTTCGCCGAGTTGATGGCGAAGTACGACTGCTGCCACATGTCGCGGTTTTCGTTGGTGCACCCCGTGGGCGACATCTGCGGCGTGTAGTCGTTCCAGCAGCCGGCGCCGTTGGCCACCAGCTGCTCGCCGCGCTTCCACACGTCCGTGCCCGCCCATCCCAGGTAGATCTCCTGCTGCTGCCCGTAGTAGTCGCGCAGGCGGGCGTACGCGCCGGAGGTGGCCGCGTCGGCGCCCTCCGGCGTGGCGAAGTACTCGCCGGTGACGCCGGAAACCGGCGTTTCCACCAGGTCCTTGCATCCGCCCAGACCGGCCGTCGCCGCGGCCAGCGCCAGGACCGTGATTCTGCTCTTCATCATGTCTCTCGCGTTGCGTTGGCGGTCAGAAGGAAAGGTCGGCGCCCAGAAAGAAGGTGCGGAACGACGGCCCGCCCACGTCCGGCTGGGAGAAGGTCTGGTTGCCGTCGCCCACGCTGTAGCCCGCTTCCGGGTCCCATCCGTCAAAGTGCGGGGCGTACAGGAAGGGGTCCTGGGCCTTCAGGTACACGCGCATGCGGTCGCCGCCCACGCGGCCCAGCAGCGACTCCGGCAGCCGGTAGCCCAGCGTGATGTCGCGGATGCGCATGTGCGAGGCGTTCTGGTAGTAGCTGGCGCCGCCGTACGTGCCCCGGCCGCCCGCGTTGGGGCGGGGGTTTTCGTTGCTGGGATTTTCCGGTGTCCAGTAGTCCACCTCGCGGCCGTTGAAGCGGCCCTGCAGGTTGCTGTACGCCTGGATGAAGCCGTTGCTCACGTGGTAGCCCACGCGCGCCGTGGCCAGCACCGCGAAGTCGAACGCGCCCAGGGTGAAGCGGTTGTTGAAGCTTCCCTGGTAGCGCGGGAAGTTGTAGTGGTTGCCGATGAAGACGCGGTCGTCGGAGTTCAGCACCCCGTCGCCGTTGGTGTCCGACACGCGGATGTCGCCCGGCTTGCACCCGCACATGGCGGTGGCCTGCGCGGCGTCCTCGGTCTGCCAGATCCCGTCGAACTCGTACTCGAAGTTGACGTTGATGGGGGCGTTGACCCAGCGGCCGCTGCCCACGTCGAAGTACGAGCCGCTCTGCAGCGCGGTGATGCGGTTGCGGTTGGTGCTGATGTTGAAGTCCGACTCCCAGTTCAGCCCCTTCCACCCGTCCAGGTTCACCGTGCTGATGTTGAACTCCACGCCGGCGTTGGTGGTGCTGCCCACGTTCTGCAGCACGCTGGTGTAGCCCGACGTGTAGGGGAGCGCGCGGGGAAGCAGCAGGTCGTGCGTGTTTTCGCGGTACACGTCAAGCGCGCCCGACACGCGGTTGTTGAACACCGCGAAGTCGATTCCGGCGTTGTACTTGTCCGTGGTCTCCCACTTCAGGTCCGGGTTGGGAATGGCGCCCGGCGCGAATCCGACGACGACGAGCTGCGTGCCGAAGGTGTACGACTGCTGGCTCAGCTGGCCCTGCGTCTGGTACGGCCCGATGGCGCTGTTGCCCACGCGGCCGAAGCTGGCGCGCACCTTGAGGTCGTCCAGAAAGCCCATCCGGCTGAAGAACGGCTCCTGGCTGGCGCGCCACATCACACCCACGGCCGGGAAGAAGGCGTACTTGTTCCCTTCCGCCAGCACGCTGCTGCCGTCCACGCGGCCCGTGGCCGTGATGGTGTAGCGGTCGTTGAGGGTGTAGTTCAGGCGGCCCATGTAGGACTGCAGCTCGAACTCCGACAGGTTGCTGTTCACCACCGTGGCGCCGGAGCCGGTCCGCAGGTTGTGCCACAGCTGCTGCGAGTACGGCAGGTCGTTGGCGCCCAGCGAGTCGAACTCGGCGCGCACCGAGGCCACTTCGTACAGCAGCGTTCCCTGCAGGCGGTGCGCGGCGCCGAACGCCTTGTTCATCTGCAGGTAGTTGCTCCAGGTGTAGCTCTGGCGCCGCTCGATGTCGACGAAGGCCGCGGGAAGGCTGGTGCCCGACTGCCGCCGGGTGAGCGTGCCCACGAACGAGCCGTCGTTTTCCGTGCTGAGCTGCGGGCCGAAGCTGGACACGGCGGAAAGCCAGTCCGTCAGCTGAAAGGTGCCGCTGAAGGTGCCCAGCAGGTTGGTGCGGGTGAGCTCGCGGATGTTGTTTTCCCCTTCCAGGATGGGGTTCACCCGCAGGTCGTCGCCGGTGGGGCGGAAGGGGAGCGTGCCGTCGTCGTTGCGCGCGCGGCCCAGCGGCGAGTTGAACAGCGCCTCGTCCCACAGGCGCGCGCCCACGCCGATCTCGCGAAAGGTGCGCGAGCCCTGCGCCGTGGCCTGCAGGCTCAGGCGGCGGTAGTTGTGGCTCAGGCTCACGCTGCCGCGCTTGGCGTCAAAGCCCTGCCCCATGGTGATGCCGGTCTGGTCCAGCAGCCCGCCGGAGACGCGGAACTGCGTGGCCGCGTTGCCGCCGCTGATGCTGACCTCGTGGCTCTGCAGCGAGCCGGTGCGCAGAATCTCGTTCTGCCAGTCGGTGCTGACGCCGGCCGAGTAGTTCTGCAGGCTCAGCGGGTCCAGGATCGCCGCGTCGCCCGCCGCGCAGGCGGTGCGTCCGGGGCAGTTGTACGTGCCGCCGGCCCGGGCCACCTCGCGGCGCATCTCCACGAACTGTTCGCCGTTCATCAGGTCCACGGGGGACAGGATGCGGCTGGTGCCGATGGAGGTGCTGTAGCTGAAGCGGGTGGGGCCCGCCGCGCCGCGCTTGGTGGTGATGAGGATGACGCCGTTGGCGCCGCGGCTGCCGTACACCGCCACCGCCGCCGCGTCCTTGAGCACGTCGATGCTCTCGATGCTGTTCTGGTCGATGTCGCGCAGGTCGCCCTGGATGGGAATGCCGTCCACCACGAAGAGCGGGTCGTTGCTGGCGCCGATGCTGCGCGCGCCGCGGATGCGGATGCGCGCGGTGGCGCCCGGCTCGGGGCTGTTGAGCGTCACGTCCACGCCGGGAATGCGCCCCTTGATGGCGTCCACCGGGTTGGCGGCCACCACCTGGGTGATGTCTTCGGAGCGGATGGAGCTCACCGAGCCGGTGACGTCGGCGCGGCGCGCCGTGCCGTAGCCGATGGCCACGACCTCGTCCAGCACCAGGGTGGAGGCGCCCAGCGAGAAGTCGGCGGTGGCGGTCTGCCCGGCGGTGACCGTGACCTGGCGCGTCTGGCTGGTGCGGCCGATGCGGCTGGCGGTGACGGTCTGGCTGCCGGCGGGAACGGCGTTCAGCGTGTAGCGGCCCCGCTCATTGGTCACGACGGTGCGGTTGATGGCCGGAATGGCCACCGTGGCGCCCGCCACGGGGCCGCCCTCGGCCTCGGTGACCGTACCGCTGATCTGTCCGGTGCTTTGCGCACGCGCGCTTCCTGCGAACAGCAGGCACGCGGCGAGCGGCAGGATCCAACATCTCATTGGGGCATGCCTCGCGGAGCGGGTGGTGAGGAGGATCGTGTGCGCCCGCGCCGCCCGCCGGCTGCGGGGTGCGGGGCGTCCCGGTGTGGATTCGCGGCCGGCGCGGCCGCGGGGAGCCTGCCTACGGCGCGACGTTGATGGTGGCCGAGTCGCGCACCGTGCCGAAGCCCTCGGTGCGGGTCACCACGTACAGCCTGGTGGAGCCCGTGGACGCGCCGCTCACCGTGGCGCCGGTTTCCGTCTGGACCACCGTGGCCACGGCGGGGTTGCCGCTTTCCACCGTCCAGCTTTCCGACTTGTTGGGGCCCGCCAGCACGATCTTTACGGGGACGGTGGCGCCCCGGGCCACGTTCACCGCGCGCGGGTTGATGGTGAACTGCGGGTACGGCCGGAGCGGGTCCCCGCACGCCGCCGCACCGCCCGCGGTCACGGCGGCGGTCAACAGCAGTGCGGTCCAGCGTGTACGTCGTTGCATCGTACAGGTCCTCCGGAAATGGAAGGGGTGGCGGATCGGGCCGGCGTCAGGCCTGTGCAGCGGGTCCAGCGGTGCTTCGGGAACCACTCTCCCCGTGGTGGTTCTGGGGAGAAATACGGCAGGTGATAATATGACTTTGCCATAGTACACGCCGAGAACAAAAGCGTCAAGACTTTGTTACTCGGATGGGCAAATCCGTTTCGCGACGAACGGTGTTCGGCGGAGCGGGCCGGAGCGGCGGCACGGATCGCGTCATAAGATCACCTTGCGAGTCGCCGCGCAACGCCCGCATGTTTGCTGCATCATCCTTCTTTCTCCGATGCGCGGGGTCGTCCCGCGGTTCGGCCTTCTCCGCCCCTCGTGCACCGGTGACCATGCTCCCACGTTGCTCTGGCGGACGCGCCCGTGCGTCCGCGCTGGCCCTCCTTCTCGCGCTCGGCGCCGCGCCGGTTGCCGCGCAGCGCGCGGACGGACTGCGGCTTCCCCGTCTGTTTCAGGACGGAATGGTGCTGCAGCGCGGCGCCCGCATTCCCGTGTGGGGGTGGGCGCCGCCGGGAACCGCGGTCACCGTGGCCCTGGATGCACGGACGGAGCGGACCGTCGCCGGCGCGGACGGCGGGTGGGAAGTGCGCTTCCCCGGCCTTCCCCCGGGCGGGCCGCACACGCTGGCGGTGGAGGGCGGCGGGGCGCGGGTCGCCGTCGCGGACGTGCTCGTGGGCGACGTGTGGGTGGCGAGCGGGCAGTCCAACATGGAATGGCCGCTCGCCATGGCCACGGGCGGCGCGCAGGCGATTGCCGCGGCGAACGATCCCATGCTGCGCGAGTTCGCCGTTCCGCACTCGTACGCGGCGGACCCGGCGGAGGACCTCGCGGGGGGAAGCTGGGCGCGCTCCGATTCCGCGCACGCGGGCACCTTTTCCGCCGTCGCCTGGTTTTTCGCGCGGCAGGTGCGGGCGACGCAGCGCGTTCCCGTCGGCATCATCCACACGTCGTGGGGCGGCGCCAACGTGGAATCGTGGACGAGCCGGCCGGGGCTGGGGATGGATGACGCCGCCTGGGCCGCCGTGCTCCAGCGCGAGCGGGGGCGCGAGGCCGCCGTCCGCGACACGCTGACGCGCAAAATCGGCGCGCTGCCGGAACAGGACGCGGGGCTGGTGGACGGGCGCGCCGTGTGGGCGGACCCGGCGCTGGACGAGGGCGGATGGACGGAGCTTCGCGTGCCGGGGACGTGGGAGGACGCGGGCTTCGGCGGGCTGGACGGCGTGGCGTGGTACCGCACCGCGTTCACGCTGACGGCGGAGGAGGCGCGGGCCGGCGTGCGCCTTTCCCTTGGCGCCATCGACGACGACGACCTCACTTGGATCAACGGCGTGGAGGCGGGGCGCACCTCGGGATACAACGTGGCGCGGACGTACACCCTTCCCGCCACCGCCCTGCGCGCGGGGCGCAACGTGATCGCGATCCGCGTGGCGGATGGCGGCGGGGGCGGCGGCATCACCGGGCCGGCGGACCGCGTGTGGGTGGAGACCTCCGCGGGGCGGCGGCCGCTGGCGGGGACGTGGAAGTTCCGCGTCGGCGAAGTCAGCTTCCGCGAGGACGGGCAGCGGATCAACAAGGTGCCGTCGTACCTGTACAACCGCATGATCCACCCGCTTCTGCGCTACCCCGTGCGTGGCGTGATCTGGTACCAGGGCGAATCCAACGCGAACAACGATGAGCAGGCGCGCGCCTACGCCGGGCTGTTCGCGGGGATGATCCGCGACTGGCGCGGGCGGTGGACCGGGGGGCGGGAGATGCCCTTCCTCTGGGTGCAGCTTCCCAACTACGGCGCGGTGGATTCCGTGCCGCCCGCCACCGGTGGATGGGCGCTCCTGCGCGAGTCGCAGACGGCGGCCCTTGCCCTTCCCGCCACAGGCCAGGTCGTCGCGATCGATCTGGGCGAAGCGGGGGAACTGCATCCGCGCGACAAGCGGCCCGTCGGCGAGCGGCTGGCGGCGGTGGCGCGGCGGGTGGTCTATGGCGAGCGGGTGGAGGACTCCGGCCCCACCTACCGCCGCCACGAGGTGCGCGACGGGCGGGTGACGGTGGAGATGGACCACGCCGCGGGCCTGGCGCTGCGCGGCGCGGCGGACCGCGTGTTCGCCGTGGCCGGCGCGGACCGGCGCTGGGTGTGGGCGCGCGCGGAGGTGCGCGACGGGCGGCTCGTGGTCTGGAGCCCGGAGGTGCCGAACCCCGTCGCCGTGCGCTACGCGTGGAGCAACAGCCCCGCGAGCACGCCCCTCCGCAACGCCGCGGGCTTTCCCGCGCGGCCCTTCCGGACGGACGCATGGTGATGGCGCCGCGGCGGGAAAAGACGGTCTCACGCAGAGCAGCAGAGAAGCAGAGAGGTCTTCTCTGCTCCTCTGCTGCTCTGCGTGATCAGCGCCGTTCCGGTGGATTACGGGCGATGGTTGCGGGGTTGCTGCTGGCCTGCGGGGCGTGCGCGACGGCGGCTCCGGCGCCCGTGGTGGACAACACCCGGTGGGTGGGGACGTGGAGCACGTCGCAGCAGCTGACGGAGCCCGCGAACCTTCCGCCCGCGCCGGGGCTGCCGGGAAACACGCTGCGGCAGATCGTCCACGTGTCCACGGGCGGAAACGTGGTGCGGGTGCGCTTCAGCAACCTGTTCGGCGACGGGCCAATGACCATCACCGCCGCGCGGATTGCGGCGGCGCGCTGGGCAGACACGGTCGTGGCGGAAACCGCGCGTCCGCTGTCGTTCGGCGGACAGCCGTCCATCACCATTGCCGCCGGGGAGGAGGTAATGTCCGATCGGCTGGCGTTCCCGCTGACGCCGCTGCAGAACGTGGCAGTCACAATGCGGTTCGGCGCCTTTCCCGCCGCCGTCACGGGGCATCCGGGTTCGCGCACGACCTCGTACCTCGCGGCGGGAGATCACGTGTCCGCGGCGACGCTGGACGGGGCGGCGCGCACGGACCACTGGTACGCGCTCGCCGGCATCGACGTGGTGGATGATGATCGGGCGGGCGGCGCGGTGGTCACCCTCGGCAACTCCATCACGGACGGGCGAGGGTCGGGCACCAATCGCCAGAACCGCTGGCCAGACGAGCTTTCGCGGCGGCTTCGGGATGATGCGCGCACGGCGGACGTCGCGGTGCTGAATGCCGGCATCGGCGGCAACTGCGTGCTGCGCGACTGCCTGGGCCCCGCCGCCGTCGCCCGCTTTGAGCGCGACGTGCTGCGCCAGCCGGGCGTGCGGTGGATGATCGTGCTGGAGGGGATCAACGACATCGGGCAGGCGCAGGGAGCGGAGGGCGCGCAGGGCGTGGCGCGCGGGCTGATCGCCGCGTACGGGCAGATGATTGACCGGGCGCACGCGCAGGGAATCCGCGTGTACGCCGCCACGCTGCTGCCCTTTGGCGGATCGTTCTACGATTCGCCGGAGCGCGAAGCCGCGCGGCAGGCGGTAAACGCGTGGATCCGCACCGGCGGCCGCTTCGACGCCGTCATCGACCTGGACGCGGCGATGCGCGATCCCGCGAACCCGTCGCGCCTCCAGGAGATCGCGGACACGGGCGATCACCTGCATCCCAACGAAGAGGGCCATCGCATGATCGGCGAAGCCATCGACCTGGCGCTGTTCATCCGCTGAATCGTATCGCCAGAAGAGTGACCGAGCAGCGGTTTGACAGTGATTGCGGCGCGCGGCGCCGACGATCCTGACCGTTCCGACAAGCAGGAAGCCGCCGCGATTCCGTTGAGCGAATGAATCCGCCGCTCAAACAGCGGGAAGCCCCGACTCGTGGCCGCTGACGCGTCCACGATCGGGGCTTCAACCGCATCGCGGGGCAGGTTCGACGCGCGCCGGGACGGTTGGAACGGGCGGATGGTAGATCCTTCGTCGGCGCCAAACATCTGCGCGGCCGAGACTTCGGCCGGCGCCTCCTCAGGATGACGCCTTGGGCGTGTGTGGCGGGAACGACCGGGAGCGCGGGACGCGGGTTCGTTCCGCTACGGGATAACGATTCGTTCCGCTACGGAATAACGGTTCGTTGAGCTACGGGTTAACGGTTCGTTGAGCTACGGGACAGCGGTTCGTTCCGCCGTGGGCGGGGCATCTTGAACGTGGTTGAAGCCCCGGGCGAGGACACGCCAGCGGCCACGAGCCGGGGGTTCCCCGCTGTTTGAGCGGCGGATTCATTCGCTCAACGGAGACGCGGCGCCGTGCCTGATCATGCCCACGCGCCGAACGGCTCCCCCTCTCCCGCTTGCGGGAGAGGGGGTTGGGGGGAGAGGGGTGCCCGCGGCTGCGCCAGAACCTGAGCAACTCGACAATCCAAACGGGCGCTCCCTCCAACCGCGAGGGAGCGCCCGCTCGTCAATCGCAAACCAGCACCGCCCAATCAGTTCGCCCCGGCCACGCCCTTGAGCGCGGGATACAGCGCCCGGAAGCGCGCGTACGCCTCGTCGTAGGCGGCGTGCGACGACGGCGAGGGGGTGTCGCCGGGAATGCGCGTGAGGGTGGAGCGGACGGCGGCGGCCATGTCCGGGAACGCGCCCGCGCCTACCGCGGCCAGCAGCGCCGCGCCGTATGCCGGCCCCTCCTCGCGGTTCACCGTGCCCACAGGAAGCCCGAACACCTCCGCCTGAAGCCGCTGCAGAAACGGACTCTTCGCGCCACCGCCCGTAAGCAGCAGCGAGTGCGGCGACAGCCCCAGTTCCTGCAGAATCGCCACGGAATCGCGCAGCGCGAAGCACACGCCCTCCAGCACGGCGCGCGTCAGGTGCGCCCGCGTGTGGGCCAGGCTCAGCCCCACGAACGCGCCCCGCGCCGACGCGTCGCGGTGCGGCGTGCGCTCGCCCTGCAGGTACGGCAGAAACGTCACGCCCTCCGCCCCGGGCGGCACCGACGCCGCCTCTGCGTCCAGCGCGCGGCGTGATGCCCCGCTCTCGTCCAGCTCGCGCGCCAACTGCTGATGGTACCAGTTGAACGCACCCGCCGCGGACAGGACGACGCCCATCAGGTACCACACGCCGGGCACCACGTGGCAGAAGGTGTGCGCCCGCAGCCCCGGGTCCACCAGCGGCTGCGCGGTGGGCGCCAGCACGGTGCCGGACGTCCCCCAGCTCGCCACCGCCTCGCCCGGCGTCACGACGCCCACCCCCGCCGCGCCGCACGCGTTGTCCGCCCCGCCCCCGACGACCGGCGTTCCCGCGTCCAGCCCGGTGAGCCGCGCCGCATCCGCTGTCACCGTCCCCAGCACCTCCGACGAGCCGCCGACCTCCGGAAGCAGCGCGCGAGGCACGCCGACCGCGTTCAGGATGTCGTCGCTCCACCGCAGGTTGGCCGGATCATACATCAGCGTGCCCGATGCGTCCGACGGCTCCGTGGCCAGCGCGCCCGTCAGCCGGTAGCGGATGAAGTCCTTGGCCAGCAGCACCGTGGCCAGCCGGCTGTACGCCTCCGGCTCGCGCTGCCGCAGCCACAGGACTTTCGGCAGCGTGAAGCCCTCGAGCGCGGGATTGCGTACCCAGTCGCGCAGGCGGTCTTCGCCGCCCGCGCGGCGGGTGATCTCGGCGCACTGCTCCGTGGTCCGCCCGTCGCACCAGAGCAGCGCGGGGCGAATGACCTCGCCCGCGCGGTCCAGAAACACGGACGAGTGCATCTGCCCGCTGATGCCCACCGACACGATGCGCGCGTCCGGCATCTCCGCCCGCAGTTGGCGGATAGACGCGATGGTCGCCTGCCACCACGCGTCCGGGTCCTGCTCCGCCCACCCGGGCTGCGGCGTGCTCAGCGTCAGCGGAGTGAGCGCGGACGCGGCTACCTCGCCGTCCTCGCGCACAAGGATCGCCTTGACGCCGCTCGTCCCTACATCCAGCCCCAGGAACAGCGCGCCGGCCACCTCAGCGAACCCCCAGCAGAATCTCCATCGTCAGCTGGTCCAGCCGCTCGTAGCCGTAGCCCTGCGCGCGGATGGCTTCCAGATCCAGCGTCTGCTCCTTGAGCCCCGCCGCGTGCTCCGCGGAAAAGCGCACCGCCTCACCCGTTTCGCCACCGCGCGTGCGGAAGCCGCCCACGATCTGCTGGATCTCGGCGTCCGCGTTCCACCGCGCCGCCTTGTCCTTGAGGATCAGGTACGTGCGCATGCATCCGCGCGCGAAGTCCCACACGCCGTCCTCATCCTCCGTGCGATAGGCGTGCGCGTCAAAGTGGCGCATCCCGTCGTATCCCGAATCCTCCAGCAGCTTTACGAGGAAGAAGGCGCTCTTGGGATCGACGGCGCCGAAGCGGAAGTCCTGGTCGTAGCGGCCGGCCTTCTGGTCGTTCAGGTCGATGTGGAACAGCTTGCCCGCGTCCAGCGCCTGCCCCACGCCGTGCGCGAAGTCCAGCCCGGCCATGGTGTCGTGCGCCACCTCGGGGTTCACGCCCACCATCTCCGGATGATCCAGCGTGTGGATGAATGCCAGCGCGTGGCCGATCGTGGGGAGATAGATGTCGCCGCGCGGCTCGTTGGGCTTGGGCTCCAGCGCGAAGCGGTACTCATATCCCTGTGACTTGCTGTACTCGCACAGGTAGTTGATGGCCTCGCGAAACCACTTCATGGCCTCGCGCGGGTCCTTGGCGGCGTTGGTTTCCGTCCCCTCGCGCCCGCCCCAGAACACGTACGTCTCCGCGCCGAACTCCACGCCCAGGTCCATGCTGCGCATCGTCTTCTGCAGGGCGTAGCGGCGAACGCGCGGGTCGTTGCTGGTGAACGCGCCGTCGCGGAAGGCCGGGTCGCCGAACAGGTTGGTGGTCGCCATGGGCACGCGCACGCCGCTGGCGTCCAGCGCCGCGCGGAACTCGCGCACGATGCGGTCGCGGTCCGCGGCCGACGCATCGCGCGGCACCAGGTCCTCGTCGTGAAAGTTGACGCCGTACGCGCCGATCTCGCCCAGCTTCTGCACGATGTAGTTGGGCGAAATCGCCGGGCGCACCGGATCGCCGAACGGGTCGCGCCCCGTGTTGCCCACCGTCCACAGGCCAAAGGTGAAGTGGTGCTCGGGCTTGGGCGTGTACTCGTCAGTTCGCAATGTCATCTTATCTCTTCGGAACGCGTGAATGTGGCATGTCGGGCCGGCTCCACGATACGGAGAAGGCCTGGGATGTCCTGCGGTGTGGCAACGTCGCCGCGAGCCTTATCGCGGTCCTGATTTCGTTCGATCGGTGCCCGCGTGCGGGACGGCTTGGGAACTGCCGTTTCACACGGAGGCCACGGAGGATGCACGGAGGACACGGAGGATCAGCGTCCGTCGTCGTGCCTCGTCAGTTTTCCATCGATCCCGCGCCGGTGGATGATGGGGCCTCGTCCGCGAGGCCGGCCATCATGCGCAGAAGGCGGTCCTGCGTGGCCTCGGCGCGGTGCAGTTCCCCGGCGATGCGGCCGCCGCGCAGGACCACGATGCGCGTGGACAGGGCCAGCAGCTCCGGCAGTTCGCTGGAGATGAGCAGCACGGCGCTTCCCCGGGCGGCCAGCTCGGTGATCAGCGCGTGGATCTCGGCCTTGGCACCCACATCCACGCCGCGCGTCGGTTCATCCAGCATCAGAATGCGCGACTGCGCGGCCAGCCATCGCGCCAGCACCACCTTCTGCTGGTTGCCGCCGGAAAGGCCCGCGACCGGCGTCTCGGGGCTGGGCGTGCGCACCTTCATCCGCCCGAAGTAGTCCACCGCCAGCGCGCGCTCCGCCCGCCGCCGGATCCATCCGCCGGGAGACAGGCGGCGCAGGATGGGGAGCGAGGTGTTGTGCACGCCGCTGGCGCCCAGCACCAGCCCCTGCTTCTTGCGATCCTCCGGCACCAGGCCCAGGCCCAGTTCGATGGCCTGCCGCGGCGTGCGGATGCGTACGGGCTTTCCCTCCACCCACACGCTCCCGCGCGCCGCCGGGTCCAGCCCGAAGATGGCCTCGGCCACCTCGCTGCGCCCTGCGCCCACCAGCCCCGCCAGGCCCACGACCTCGCCCGCGTGCAGCGTGCAGGCCACGTCGTGAAAGCGGCCGGGCGACGTCAGTCCATCCACCCGCAGCAGCTCCGTGGCCTCGCCCGTCATCGGCGGCGCGGGCAGGTACTCCGCGGCCGGCCTGCCGATCATCATCCGCACCAGCTCCGCCTCGGTAAGGCCGGCGGTGGGGCGCGTGGCCACGTGGCGTCCGTCGCGCAGCACGCTCACCGCGTCGCAGAGGTGAAAGATCTCCGGCATGCGGTGGCTCACGTAGATGCACGTCACCCCGCGCGCCCGCAGCCGCCCGATGAGCGCGTACAGCCGCTCGGCGTCGTGCTGCCCCAGGCTGCTCGTGGGCTCGTCGAAGATGATGATGCGCGCGCCGCCGCCCACCGCCGCGGCGATCTGCACCAGCTGCCGCTGCGCCGTGCTCAGCTCACCGAGCGGGCGGCGCACGTCCAGCTCCGCGCCCGTTTCGGCCAGAAGCGCTTCCGCCTGGCGGATGGTCTCCGCCGGGTCCGTCCATCCCCGCCGCGCGGGAAGGGCGCCCAGGCAGAGGTTTTCCGCCACGGAAAGGTTGTCGCAGAAGGCGAGTTCCTGGTGCACCATCCCCACCCCCGCCGCCAAGGCGTCGCGCGGCCCGCCGAAGCGCACCTCGCGGCCGTGCACCAGCACCCGCCCGCCGTCCGGCGCATGAATGCCCGCCAGGATCTTGCCCAGCGTGCTTTTTCCCGCGCCGTTCTCGCCGCAGAGCGCGTGGCAGCTTCCCTCGGCGATCTCCAGCGTGACGCCGTCCAGCGCCACGGAGCCGGGAAAGCGCTTGCGGACGTCCTCGAAGCGGACGGCGGGCGTGCTCACGTCAGGGCCGCGCGGCCGGAGCGGCGGTCGTCGCGGGCGCCGAAGCGGCCGGAGCGGCGGTCGACTGCGCGGGAGCCGAAGCGGCCGGAGCGCCGGTCAGAAAGCGCGCGGGCACGTCCGTGAAGCCCCAGTCGCGCAGCTGCGCCGCCCACTGGTTCAGGTTGTCCTTCGTCACGCGCACCGGCTCCATGGGAATGCGCTGCGCGACAGTTCCGCCCTGCAGCTTGGTGACGATGTTCTGCACGCCCACGTAGCCCCACTGGTACACGGGCTGCGCGACCAGCACCGGCGCGATCCCCTTTTCCACGTACGCCAGCTGCGCCGGCAGCGCATCCACGGCAACGACCTTGGTGCGCGCGGGATCCAGGTCCGTCAGCAGCGTCTGCGTAAAGAGCGGCCATCCGCCCACCATCGCCCAGCCCGTCACTTCGGGATAGGCGTTGTTGACGCGGATGACCTCGGCGGCGGCGTCCTGCGGCGTTTCGATGTGGTTGAACGTGTCCACCACGCGAATGCCGGGGTGCTTGGCGGCCTCCTCGCGCACGCCCTGCGCGCGGCGCTGCAGGTTGGGCGCGTTCTGGTTGCCGGCCAGGATGGCCACGGAGCCGCGCTCGTTCAACTGCACGGCCAGTTCGCGCATTACCGTGCGGCCGATCTCGATGTCGTCCACGCCGTAGAAGGCGAAGCGCTTGGACTGCGGCACGTCGCTGTCGAACGTCATGACCTCCACGCCGCGCGCGACGGCGTCGTCGATGGCGCCCGCCACCTTGCCCGCGTCGCTGGCGGAGATGAGAACGGCGTTGGCGCCCTCGTTCACCGCCTGGCCGATGCGCTGGGCCTGCACCTGCCCGTCTTCCTGCGGCGGGGTGAGCCACATGATCTCCACCTTGGGGCCGCCGGGCCTGGCGCTGATCTCCCTGGCCGCCGCCTCCGCGCCGGTGCGCGCGGCCAGGAACACGGGGTTGTTGCTGCTCTTGGCGATGACGGCGATGCGGATGGTGCCGTCCCCGGCGGGGGCGCCGCCCTTGGGCTGCTCCGCCGTCTTTGCCTGCCCCGCGTCACCGCCGCCGCCACACGCCGCCAGAAGGGCCGCCGCCAGCACCACCACGCCTTTTCGGATCATCTCGCTCACCCGGTGAGTGTTGCCCGCATCTGCGCGCCGCATGGGCGCGGCGTGAATGGCGGGGTTGATGGAATGCATTCGGCCCGACTGCGAACAAATGGCGCGGCGGATCATTCCCCGCAATGCCCGGCTTCTCCGGAGGATGGGAGAATATGGAGCGAGAAGCGGAGTGTGGCGCGGCGGCGGGCGGGCCCCTCCCCCGGCCCCTCCCCGTGCAAACTGCCGCACGGAGAGGGGAGAACGGCAACTCAGCTCGTTCCGGATGGTTTGGCTCGGCCGCGGGCAGCCCTCACCCCCCGGCCCCCTCTCCCGCAAGCGGGAGAGGGGGAGACCTCAGCGCGAGCGGATGGGTCGGCACCGGCGGCGACGCTCATCGCCGGCGTGGATCATCGCCGGACCTGCGGCCTCGGGCTGTTGAAGCCCCGATCATGGACGCGTCAGCGGCCATGAGTCGGGGGTTCCCGCTTTTCGAGCGGCGGATTCATTCGCTCAGGGATGTTCGCGCCACCCACGGGACCCATCGCCCGAACCCTGCTCAGCCCACCTCGAACGGTGCCGCGGACATTCCGCTCCAACATGGAGAGTTGGCTTGGCGCTGGCTAGATTCTTCGGTCGGCGCCACACTCCAGCGCCGACGGATGCATCGGCCGGCGCCTCCCTCAGAATGACATGCTCACGGGCAATCGGAAACCTCCACACCGTACCCGAGCACGATCATTCGCCTACGCCGCTGGGGCCGCTTCGGCCGCGCGGCTCATGCGGCGGGCGGCCGCGCGGGTGCTCCACTGGTCCACCACCACCGCCACGATGATTGCGCATCCCACCACGATCCACTCGTAGTTCTGGTCAAACCGCAGCGTGCGGATGCTCTGCCGGAAAAGCACGATCAGCAGCGCGCCCAGCAACGCCCCCACCGCGCTCCCCCGCCCCCCGATCAGCGACGCCCCGCCCACCACGGCCGCCGCGATCACGTACAGCTCGTATCCCTGCGCGTCCCCCGACGACACCGATCCGTAGAACCCCGCCCCCAGAAACGCCGCCAATCCCGCCGTCAGTCCGGACACCGCGAACACGCCGATCTGAATGCGCCCCAGCGGCAGCCCGGCAAAGCGGCTCGCCTCCAGGTTGCCGCCGAAGGCAAAGACGTGCCGCCCCGGCACCGTGCGCGTCAGGTACAGCGCGCCGGCCACGGTCACCCCCAGCATCAGCAGCATGGGCACGGGATACAATCCGCCCCCCAGCCCCAGCGACGCCTTGGCGAACCCCGTGAGCGCGGGGGGCAGCAGAATGCTTTCCGCGCGCGTCGCCACGAACGCGATCCCCCGCAGCACCCACATCGTCCCCAGCGTGATGATGAACGGGTGCACCTTGAGCCCCACCACCAGCGCGCCGTTCACGATCCCGCACAGCAGCCCCACCCCCGCGCAGACCAGAAGCGCCACCAGCACCGTCGCCGCCGCCGGCATCTCTCCCATCGACCGCAGCAGGATGGCAGATGCCACCCCGCTCAGCGCATAGATGGACCCCACCGACAGGTCGATGCCGCCGGAGATGATGACCACCGTGGCCCCCACCGCCATGATGGCGAAGAAGCTGGCGTCCGTGGCGGTCTGCACGAGCGTGTGCGAGTTCCAGAAGTCGTTCACCATCACGCCGGCGCGGCGGTCCAGGTGGCTGCCCGCCAGCAGCGTCAGCGCGGCCGCCACGAATGCCGTCACCAGCACCAGGCCGGCTTCCTGGCGCCCCATCAGTCTGCGCCCCAGCGAGCGCGCGGCGTTGGTCCGGGTGGACGGGGGGTTGGTCACGCGTCAGAACTCGGGGATCGTGTCGCTGGTGTGGGCCGTGTAGAACTCCAGCGGCCGCGCGGGACGTTCATACTGCGGCGGAATGGGCTGTCTGGCAAACTGCTGAAAGTAGAGGAGCGACGCATCGCGCCACCAGCGGGCCGCCCGCTCCTGCGTCGCAAGCCGCCGCGCCACCTCGCCGTGCCGCTCCGCGTCGATCTTTCCCGCCAAGCCGTCCCACGCGCGGCGCATGGCGCGCACCGAATCCACCCCGGCGCTGTAGCGGTGCACCATCTCGTTCCACAGCGTGCGCCCGCTCTCCACGCGGTCGTTCCATCCCACGCGATGGAACCACAGCAGCAGGCTGTCCCCCACCGTCGCGCGATCGTTGAAGCGGTCGCGCACGGGGCCGACGTACTGCCCCACCGCGTTGCTCCCCGCCGCCGTGCGGTCGAAGCCGATCCCCAGCGTGTCCGCGCGATGGTAGTACAGCGCCGTCCAGTCCGCGCGCCCGCCCGTCACCCAGGGGCCGGGGCCGTAGTGGTGGCTGCGCGCCATGATGTGGTGCAGCCCCAGCGGCGTCATGTAGTTCACCGCCACCTCGCGGCTCTCCATCATCATCCGCTTCACCGGCCGGACGAACGCCTCGTCGCTGGTGAACGTCATGCGGATCCACTCGTCCGCGATCGCGTCGGAGCGCGCTGCGGGGTTCCACGCCATCCGCCCGAATGCGTACCAGTTGGCCTGATGAAAGGGATGCCCGGTCCAGTTGCGGTCCGTCCCCGTGTTGGCCACGCCGGCCACGCCCGTCACCCGGTGCCCCTCCAGCGAGCCGTCGATCACCTTCGCCACGGTCGATCCCGCGCCGCGCGCGTACGTGTCGGCGTCCAGCACTTCCTGCCACATGGGGGCGAGGTAGACGAGGTCGCTGTGCTGCCCCAGGTACTCCTGCGTCACCTGAAGCTCCAGCATCAGCGGCGTGCGCGGCATAGCGCCGAAGAGCGGATGGAACGGCTCGCGCGGCTGAAAATCCAGCGGCCCGTTCTTGACCTGCACCAGCACGTTGGGAAGGAACTGGCCGTCCAGCGGATGGAACTCGTCGTACGCCTGCATGGTGCGGTCGCGCGGCTCGTCCGGGCTGTACACAAAGGCGCGCCACATCACGATGCCGTCGTGCGGGGCGACCGCCTCGGCCAGCATGTTGGCGCCATCCGCGTGGGTGCGGCGGTAGTCCTGCGGGCCGGGCTGGCCTTCGGAGTTGGCCTTGACCAGAAAGCCGCCGAAGTCGGGGATGATGCGGTAGATCTCGTCCGTCTTGGCCTTCCACCACGCACGCACGGCGGGGTCCAGCGGGTCCGCCGTCCGCAGCCCGCCGATCTCGATGGGCGCGCTGAAGCGGGCCGTCAGGTACACGCGGATGCCGTACGGGCGGAATACGCCGGCCAGGGCGCGCACCTTCTGCAGGTACGCGGGGGTCAGCACCTGCGCGTTGGCGTTGACGTTGGTCAGCACCGTGCCGTTGATGCCGATGGATGCGTTGGCGCGGGCGTAGTCGGTGTAGCGCGGGTCCAGCGTGCCGGGAAGCGCGTTCCAGTCCCACAGCGAGCGGCCGGCGTACCCGCGCTCCACGCTGCGGTCCAGGTTGTCCCAGTGATTGAGGATGCGCCGTTCCACCCGGGGCTTTTCCTCGATGCGCAGCCCTTCCAGCGAGCCCTCCGTCTGCATGTGGCGGAGGAGATGGAACACGCCGTACAGCACGCCGACGTCGGTGTTCGCCGCGATCACCGTGGCCTGCCGCCCGCCGACGTCCATGGAGCGGATGACGTAGCCCTCGCTCCCCGCCGCGAGCAGTTCGCGCTTCAGCTCCAGCGCGTCGATCTCGCGGGATGAGGACGGCGTCCCCGCCAGCAGATACGGCCCGCGCGGCCCCCGCGGCGTGAACGGGAGCTCGGCGCCCAGCAGCCCGCGCAGGCCGCGGCCCAGCTCGTCGCGGGCGGCGGCCAGCGTGGGCGTGCGCGAGTCGATGACGATGCGCGGAATGGCGGCGCGGTACTCGGCCAGGCGCGTGGCGTCCTTGACGAGCGAGTAGCGCAGCCACAGGTCGTAGCCGTCGTCGGCGCGCAGAGGGGCGGCGGTGCCCAGCGCGGCGAGGACGAGGGCGATGCGGAGGAGGGCAGTCTTCATGGTCCCGTTCACTGGTCCGCTGAAGGGGCGGACCGTGGCGCGGGCCCGCGTGCAGTTCTTTTGTGCTGCCGGCTGACAAACGCGGCGAACCAAGCCGGGCTGTATCACGAGCCGGTTCGGTGTGGACGATCAGGTACAGCGTGCGTCCTCTGCGGGGAGGCCCCTCCCCCGGCCCCTCCCCGTGCAAACAGACGCACGGAGAGGGGAGAACTGCGGGTCGGCTGCGTTCCGGACGGTGCGGCGCACGCGGACGGGCCCCCTCTCCCCGGCCCTCTCCCCCGCTCCGCGGGAGAAAGGGAGACCTCAGCGCGAGCGCCGGCTGCGGCTCCGGGCGCGCGGTTGGTCGCGGGCGGAGTTTGCTGCCCGGCGCGACGGAGTTTGGCGCGGCCTCGGGCGCCCCTCTCCCCCCGGCCCCCTCTCCCGCAAGCGGGAGAGGGGGAGACCTCAGCGCGAGCGCGGCGTCCAGTGCGATCCGGCGACTATCGCTTGTCGCAGGTGAAGCCCCGAACGGGGCGCGAATAGCGCCGTGTCGGGGGTTCCCGCTGTTCGAGCGGCGGATTCATTCGCTCAAGAGAATCCGCTCAACCGCCAATCTCCGCCTATTGCACCAGACCCTCCGCCGCGCCCCAACCCTCCCCCAGTCTTTTTTGGGGGAGGGTGGGCGAGTAGTACGAGCCCGGGTGGGGGCCGCCCGTGAACTCCGCCCGCCGCGCTCGATCCATCCACCAGAACCGCCGTACTACCGCGGAATCACCGGCGTCCGTGCATCCAGCGGATCGGCCCAGCGGCTGTTGGGGATCAGCGGCGTCCACCCCGGCCGCATGGGATCCTGATCGTAGGGGTATCCCCCCAGCCGCAGAAAATTCTCGTGGTACTGCGCCAGCTTGTCGCGGTCCAGCGTCACCCCCAGCCCCGGCCCCGTGGGGACGTCGATGCACCCGTCGCGGTACTTCATCAGCCCGCCGGTGATCACGTCGTCCGCAAGGTGGTGATAGTGCGCGTCCGCGGCGAAGGTCAGGTTGGGGAGCACGGCGCCCAGGTGCAGCATGGTCGCCAGCTGAATCCCCAGCTCGCCACTGCTGTGCACCGCCACGCCCAGCTGGAACGTGTCGCAGATGCACGCCGCCTTTACGCACGGCCGGATGCCGCCCCAGAACGTCGTGTCGAGCAGGATCACATCCACTGCCGTCTGCAGCACGTTGGCGGCAAGCTGCTCGAAGCCCACGACGACGGTGTTGGTCGCCAGCGGCATGCGCAGCTTTTCGCGCGCGCGCCGCATGCCGTGCATCCCGTAGACGGGGTCCTCGAGGTAGTCGTTGTTCAGGTCCTCGATGTGCTGGCCGAACCAGATGGCCTGCTCGGTACTCCACACGCCGTTGGGATCGAAGCGGAACGAGTCGCCGGGAAGCGCCTCCGCCATCGCCCGGTACGCCTCGAGCTCGTAGCGCGGCGCGAACACGCCGCCCTTGAGCTTGTGCGAGGTGAACCCGTGCTGCGCCTTGAGCGCCAGCGCCTCGGCCACGACCTGATCCACCGTGCGCACCTCGCCGCGCCCGTCCCCATCCGCGTAGCGAAAGAAGAGGTAGGAGGCGAACGGCACCTTGTCGCGCAGCTTGCCGCCCAGGATGTCGTGCACCGGCACGCCCCACTTCTGCCCCATCAGGTCCAGGCAGGCGAACTCCAGCGCGGCCAGGATCTGCGTGCGGTTGTTGTACAGCGAGGCGGTGGGGTTGGCGATCAGAAAGCGCATTTCCTCCAGCTGGGCGGGGTCGCGCCCCAGCAGGTAGGGCTTGAGCCCCTCGAAGGCGGCTGTCGCGGCCTCTCCCCCGCCGCCCATTTCGCCCAGCCCGATGAGCCCCTCGTCCGTCTCCACCTCCACGATGGTGCGAACGAAGCGGCCCCAGTGGGCGCCGTTGGCGTGGCGCAGCGGCGCCTGCAGCGGCACGGTCACGGGCGTGGCCCGGATGTCGGTGATCTTCACGTTGGATTGATGTCGGGGGACCCGGCCGTGAGCAGCGCTTGTCGCACGCCTTCCAGGTGGGTCCGCATCCTCTCGACGGCCTGTGCCGGGTCCCGCTGCTCGAGAGCGCGCAGGATGGCCAGGTGCTCCGCATGGAACCGCTCGCGAAGCGGGCGGGTGTGGTTCACGATGCGCTGCTCCTGCCGCATGGCGGTGCCCAGCGCGTCCAGAAGCTGGTGCAGCACCAGGTTGCCGGACGCGCGGGCGATTTCGCGGTGAAAGCCCAGGTTGGCTTCGTTGAGCGCGGCCTCGGCGGCGGGGAGCGCCTCTTCCGCGCGGTCCAGCAGGGCGCCCAGGGCGGCCAGCTGCGCGGGGGTGGCGTTCTCCGCGGCCAGCGCGACGCAGGTGGGCTCGATGCTGATGCGGGCGTCCACCAGGTCCAGCAGCATGCGCGCGCCGGGCGCGCCCTCGAACGGGTTGCGCACCAGCAGCGGATCGCTGTCGCTGCCCACGAACACGCCCAGCCCGTGGCGGATGTCCACCACGCCCAGCATCTCAAGCTTGCGCAGCGCCTCGCGCACCGTGGGCGGCGCCACGCCGAAGTCGCGGGCCAGCCGCAGAATGCTGGGCAGCCGGTCGCCCGGCTGCAGGTCCCGCTGCTGAATGAGCCGCCGAACCCGCTGCGCCAGCTCGTCGGACAGGCTCTGCCGCTGCACCCGCCCTGGACGGTCTTCCATCGGCATCCATCACGGCGACAGATCAATTCATCTTATGACCTGAGAACCTATGCTTCGCCGCGCGGACTGTCAAGCACGTTGATGTGCGGATAATCCGCGCTGCTGCATGGGCGGGGATGGGGCGGGAGCTGGGTCCGGACGTCGGCGGAAGAGGAACTCAGCGGGACGAGGGAGGGCTGGTGCGCGCCGGAGAGTGGCGCCCTCACCCCGCGTGCTGCGCACGACGACCCTCTCCCACGAACGGATGTGGGAGAGGGAGCACACACCAGTGCCGTGCGTTGCGGATGGTGCGGTGCGGGCGGACGGCTTGGAGGCCCCTCCCCCGGCCCCTCCCCGCTCCCCTCCCCGCTCCCCTCCCGGCCGAAGCAGAAGCGCGGAGAGGGGAGAACCGCGGTCTGGTGTGCTTCGGATGGATTGGCGCGGCCGCGGGCACCCCTCTCCCCCCGGCCCCCTCTCCCGCAAGCGGGAGAGGGGGAGACCTCAGCGCCGGGGCCGGTGCGGCGCGGATCGGCGGCTTCCGCCCGGCGGTTGAAACCGCGCCTCGAAAGACACCAAGTCCGCCTCCGCGGACTGCGGATGGCAATCTCGATGCGGATGCCCATGCAGTTGAAGCCCCGAACATCGCGCGAAGCGCGGTATGTCGGGGGTTCCCGCTGTCTGAGCGGCGGATTCATCCGCTCTCGCGGGGGGCGGGTGGGCCGGTGGTGCCGGCCCGGGTGGGGCCGCCGTGAAGCCCTACGACTCCAGATCCGCCTGCTCCAGCCGCGGCACCAGCAGGTGGATGATCACCAGTGCGCTGATGTACGCCAATCCGCACACGGTAAAGATGATGCTGTAGTTGCTCCCCGTGCGCTCCAGCACGTACCCCGTCGCGCGCTGGAACGCGAACCCGCCCATCGCCCCGGCGAACCCGCCGATGCCGACGACCGAGCCCACCGCGCGCCGCGGAAAGGTGTCGCTCACCAGCGTGAACAGGTTGGCGCTCCACCACTGGTGCGCCGCCGCCGCCACGCTCACGATCGCCACGGCCACCCACATGCTCCCCGCCCGCGGCGCCAGCATCGTCGGCACGATCAGCAGCGCCGCGATCAGCATGGCCGTCTTGCGCCCCGCATTCACCGTCCATCCGCGCTTGATCAGCGCGCTGCTCACCCATCCGCCGCCCACCGAGCCCACGTCCGCGATCAGGTAGATGACCACCAGCGGCGCGGCCAGCGCGGAAAGCTGCACGTCCCAGCGCGAATCCAGGTACTTGGGCAGCCAGAACAGGTAGAACCACCACACCGGGTCCGTCATCAGCTTGCCCAGAAAGAACGCCCACGTCTGCCGGTGTCGCAGCAGCCGCAGCCAGGGCACGTGCGCCGTGCTTTCCGCCGGATCGCTGCGGATGTGCGCCAGCTCCGCTGCAGACACGCGCGGATGCTTCTCCGGCTCGCGGTACAGAAGCAGCCAGAAGGCGAGCCACACGAAGCCCAGCGCGCCGGTGACGATGAACGCCATCCGCCAGCCGTAGTTCAGCGTGATCCACGGCACCAGCAGGGGCGCGGCGATGGCGCCCACGTTGCTGCCCGCGTTGAAGATCCCCGTCGCGAACGCGCGCTCGCGCCGGGGAAACCACTCCGCGGTGGCCTTGATGGCGCCGGGAAAGTTGCCCGACTCGCCCAGCCCCAGCGCCGCGCGGGCGAGGGAAAATCCGCCCGCCCCGCGGGCGAACGCGTGCGCCATCGCCGCCAGGCTCCACGACACGATCGCCAGCGCAAACCCCTTCCGCACGCCGATGCGGTCCAGCAGGCGGCCCATCACCAGGAATCCCAGGCCGTAGGCAAAGGTGAACCACGACACGATGGCGCCGTAGTCCACCTCGCTCCATCCCAGCTCTTTTTCAAGGGAAGGCGCCAGGATGCCCAGCACCTGCCGGTCGATGTAGTTGATGGTCGTCGCAAAGAAGAGCAGCGCGCAGATCGTCCACCGGTAGCGCGTCATCACTCCGTCGGGAGCGGCGGGCGGGGTGCCGGGCGGGGTCTGCGGGACGTGGACTGCGGCCATGGCGTGCTCCTCCAATGACGTTGCGGCGGGGCGTCACCGCGCCCCGCGTGAGAGGTGTGGATGGGGGCGCGGATCAGTCCGCGCCGCCCAGCCCTTCCCAGATGCCCTGCAGATACGTCGCTCCCAGCGCGCGGTCGAACAGGCCGTAGCCCGGACGCCCCCGCTCGCCCCAGATCATCCGCCCGTGGTCCGGCCGCATGGGGCCGTCGAAGCCGATCTCCCGAAGCGCGCCCAGCACGGCGCGCATGTCCACGCTGCCGAAGCGCGACGGATGCGGCGCCTCGTGAAAGGCCCGCTCCCCCGTCACCCGCACGTTGCGGCAGTGCGCGAAGTGAATGCGCCCGGGGAGGCGGCGCACCATGGCCGGCAGGTCGTTCGCCGGGTCCGCGCCGAGGGATCCGGTGCAGAACGTCACCCCGTTCATCGGGCTGTCCACCAGCCGGCAGACGCGCTCCAGCGCCGCGCCGTCCGTGATGATCCGCGGCAACCCGAAGATGGGCCACGGCGGATCGTCCGGGTGGATGGCGAGCCGCACCCCCGCGCTTTCCGCCACGGGAACGACGCGCTCCAGGAACCAGGCGAGATTGTCCCACAGCCGCTCGTTATCTACCGAGCGATACCCCTCCAGCAGCGCGCCGAGCGCCTCCGCGTCGTAGGCGGCGGCCCAGCCGGGAAGGTCGCCCGTGCCGTTGGACAGGTCGATGCGGCGCAAGGCTTCATCATCGTACGCCAGCGCGGTGCTGCCGTCCGGCATGGGCATGGCCAGCTCCGTCCGCGTCCAGTCGAACACCGGCATGAAGTTGTAGCAGACGACGGGAATCCCCATCGCGCCGACGAGTTCGAGGGAGCGGCACCACGCGTCCGCCCACCGCTCGCGCTCCGGGCGGCCGAGCTTTACGTCCTCGTGCACGGGGATGGATTCCACCACGTCCCACCGTAGCCCGGCGCCGCGGATCATGCCGTTTATGCGCTCCAGC
Source organism: Longimicrobium terrae (assembly GCF_014202995.1). Taxonomy (NCBI): domain Bacteria; kingdom Pseudomonadati; phylum Gemmatimonadota; class Longimicrobiia; order Longimicrobiales; family Longimicrobiaceae; genus Longimicrobium; species Longimicrobium terrae. Next base: position 14,213 of record NZ_JACHIA010000017.1, on the reverse strand, counting down.
CCGTCGCGCGTCCACGCTTCGCCGGGCGGCACATCGTGCAGCGAGCTTACGATTCCGCCCACGCCGGGGATCTGGCCGATGTGCTCCAGCGGCACCGGATCATCCGGGCCGAACCACCGAAAGGTCATCCGCATCCGTCTATCTCCCTGATCCCGTCGCCACCAGTTCGCCCCGCGCGGATTCCGTCCACGGCGCGGGTGTCTCGTCATCCTCCGAAAGCGTCGCGGTGGATGGCACCGCCGCGCCCAGCCGGAAACGCCCCACCGCCTCGCGCAGCCGCGTGCTCCCCACGAGCAGGTCCGCGGCGATGGCGCTCACCTCCTCGCACCCCGCGCTCTGCTCCTGCGTGGCGGCGCTCACCTCTTCCGCCGACGCCGCGTTGGACTCGGCGCGCGCGGCGATTTCCGTCAATCCCACGGCCGCGGCGTGCACGGCCTGCGTGTTGTGGATGACGACGTCGCTCACCCGTGCCGCCGCCTCGCCGGTGCGCGCCGCGGCCCCGGCGATCTCCGCCAGCGCGGCGTCCAGGTTGTGCGACACGCGCTCGATCTCCCCCACTCGCGCCACGCCCTCCGTCATCGACCGCGCGGCGGTCTCGATGCGCCCCGTCACCAGCCGCGTGGTGCCGATGACCTCGGCGGCGGCGTTCTGCGTCTGCTCCGCCAGCTTGCGCACCTCATCCGCCACCACCGCGAAGCCGCGGCCGTGCTCGCCCGCGCGCGCCGCCTCGATGGCCGCGTTCAGCGCCAGCAGGTCCGACTGGCTGCTGATGGCGCGCACCAGGTCCACGAAGCGGCGGATGTGCGCCGTGGCCTCGCGCAGCGCCTCCACCTCTTCCGCCGCGGTGTGCACGGAATCGCGCACGCCGCGCAGCACCTCCACCGAGTGCCCCACCTCCACGCGCCGGGCCTGCGCCGACTGTCCGATGGATTCCGCCAGCGTCCGAACCTCTCCCGCGCCCTCCCCCGCCTCGCGCGCGCTGTCGCCGATGCCGGCCAGCGCGGCGTCCACCCGCCGTAGCTGGGCGACCTGGTCTTCCGCGCCGGTGGATACGTGGCCCATGCTTTCCGCCACCTCCGACGCGGTGGCGGTGATCTGCTCCGCGCCCGCGGCCACCGCGTTGGCCGATTCCGCCAGCTGGTCCGCGGTGCGCACGACGACGGTGGCCACCTCTTCCAGCGACGCGGCGGCCTGGTTCATGGAGCTGGCGAGGACGACGAACTCCGCGGGGAGCCCGTCCGTCCGCGTGCGCGCGCCCAGGTCGCCCTCGCTCAGCCGCCGCGCGTGGTCCACCACGGAGGCCAGCGGCCCGGCGACGGCGCGGATCGTCCGGCGCGCGATCCACGCGGCCAGCAGCACGGCGCCCAGCAGCAGCGCCATCTGCAGCCACATCCGCCGCTGCGCCGCCACCTCCAGCCCGGCGGACGCGTCGGCGATGGCGCGCCGCTGCACCTCGCCCAGCCCCGCCAGCGCGGCCAGTGCGTCGCGGGTGTGCGGGGCGGCCCGGGCGGCGCGCGCCTGTGCCTCGCCCGCGCGTCCCAGGTCCGCCAGCCGGTGCGCCATGGCGTAGTGAGCCTCCGCATCCGCCACGTTGCGCATGATGCCGCTCACCAGCCCCGCGTCCTGCGCATTGCGGCCGGCCAGCCGGTCCAAGGCGCGGTAGTCGCGCCGTACCTGAAAGCCCAGCTTGTCAAAGTCCTGCCGCCCGGCGCGGTCGCCGTCCAGGTAGCGCTCCGCCCCCAGCAGTTCCTGCGCGATCCCCGTGGACAGGCGCAGCGTCAGATCCACCTCCTGCTGCACCACGTTCATGGTGGCGCGCACCTCGCGCGACTGCTGGCGCACGGACCACCAGCTCATCACCCCTCCCGCCACCAGCAGCACGCAGACGGCGGCCATCCCCGCCCGCAGCGCGCCCGCCATGGTGCGGGCCTGCCCCCGCGCCCTCACGGCCGCCCTCCCGCGGAAGCCGCCGCCGTCCGCACGGGAACGATCACCGGCTCCGGCCCCACCGCGGTGCCGTCCGGCGCAAAGGAAAGCGAGCCGATCACTCCGGCCTGCGCGCTTTCCGGCCGCAGCGCCGCCAGCCAGCGGCGGATGCCGGCGCGGTCGCCGCCCTCCGCCGCGGCCCGGGCGATGAGCCGCGTGGCGTCATAGCCGATGGCGGCAAAGGGCGTAGGCTCCGCGTGCGCCGCGTTGCGGAACGCCCGCAGGAAGGCGCGCGTCTCGTCCCGCTGCGAGGCCAGATCCACCGGGACGACGTGGTAGAAGTCGCCGGGGAGCGAGGGATCGCGCGTCTGCGACGACCACACATCCCACCCCACCACCACGGCGCGCAGCCCCTGCGCCTGCGCCTGCTGGATGTACTCCTTGGGCTCGCCGATGGGGGCGAACACCAGGTCCGGCGCCTGCTGCCGATGGTAATCGACGAACGTCTTGAGGTCGCCCGGGAGCGGCGCGGGAAAGTAGGCGGGGTCCATGGCCACCACGCTGCCGCGGTACTGCTTCTGAAAGTGCTCCGCCGTCGCGCGCCCGCGCGCGGTGTTGTTGAAGAGCAGCGCCGTGCGCCGCAGCCCGCGCTCCGCCGCGAAGCGCACGACCGCCGCGCTGTACGCCGAATCCGTGGGGACGGCCTGGAAGAGCCAGGTGGAAAGCCCGGTGAGGTCCGGCGAGCTCAGCCGCGGGTTGATGACGGGCATCTGCCCGTCGTAGACCTTCATGGCGACCAGCGTGGGGTCCGACCGCGTGTGGCCGAGGACGGCGACGACCTCGGGGTCGGCGACCAGTTCGGCGGCCACGCGCGCGGCTTCGGTCACGTCGTGCTTGTCATCGTGAAAGTCCACCCGCAGCGGGCGCCCGTTCACCCCGCCCGCGTCGTTCACCTGCTGCACGGCGAGTTCAATCCCCTGCTTGAGGGCGATCTCGTCGGGCCCGCTCCACTCGCCCACCGCGGCCACCACCACCGGCTCGCGCGATCCGCCGCACGCGGAGACAATCAGCGCGGCGATGGCGGGAAACAGACATCGGAAAGGCTTTGTTCCCAGTCGGACCAAATGACGGATGGCGGGTTGGGTCGGCATCGAGTGTGGCGGAACGGATGGGGAGGGGGGACGGCGAAGTACGAGAGTACGGGAGTACGAAAGTACGAGAGTGTCAGGTGCGCGTTGGGGCATGAGGCCTTACCCCGGGCCCTTGATCCTGGGCACTGGGCACTCGATCCTGGGCACTTCTTTTCTCCTCAGACCCCGCTGAAGGCGCTGAATCCGCCATCCACCGGGACCACGATGCCGGTCACGAAGGATGCGGCGTCGCTGCACAGCCACTGCACCGCGCCGACGAGTTCCTCCGCCTCGCCGAAGCGGCCCATGGGCGTGCGGTTGATGATGGTGTTGGCGCGGGCGGTGGGCGATCCGTCCGGCTGCACCAGCACGGCGCGGTTCTGCTCGCTGATGAAGAAGCCGGGCGCGACGGCGTTCACACGCATCCCGCCACCGTATCGGCGCGCGAGGTCCACGGCCAGCCAGCGGGTGAAGTTGTCGATCCCCGCCTTGGCGATGGAGTAGCCCATCACCCCGCTGATGGCCTGCATGGCCGCCATCGACGAGATGTTGACGATGCTCCCCGCACCGCGATCCGCCATCGCCTTGCCGAAGACCAGCGACGGCGTGATGGTCGCGTGCAGGTTCAGCTGCAGCACCTGGTCGAACGCGTCCGGCGCCACCTCGAACACGGGGCGGTCGTCGTTGCGCGCCGCGGCCACGTTGCCGCCCGCGCCGTTCACCAGCGCGTCCACCCGCCCCCACTCGCCCACCACCTCGGTGCAGGCATCGGCCAGCTGCCCGCGGTCCAGCGCGTCGGCCACCACGGCCATCGCTTCGCCGCCCGCGGCGCGGATCTGCTCCGCCTTGGCCTCGGCCTGCTCGCGGCGCCGGCCCAGCACCACGATGCGCGCACCCGCCGCGGCCAGCCCGCTCGCCAGTCCGCCGCCCAGCACGCCGTATCCGCCGGTGACCACCACCACGCGTCCATCCAGACGAAAATCAGTCATCAGACCGGTACAGATCGAGTGATAAGATGAATCTCACAGTAGATGCGCCTGTGACCCACGTCAATGGCCGCCGCGAGCACACGCTTCCCGCCATCCACACACCCGATGGATGGTTCAACGTTTGTCTCGCGATGGAGGGAGGACGGGGGGGCGGATCACCGTTCCGCGCCGGGATCGGGATGGGCGGCGCGCAGTTCCAGGTAGAAGCGCTGCAGCTCGTAGAACGCCAGCTTGCGCTCGCCCCGGTCGCTGATGAGACCCTTGCGGTTGAAGTAGTCCTGAATGCCCGGCAGTGGGCGGCGCGGCGAGCGGAAGTCCTTGAGAATCCACGGCGACGTGCCGGCCAGCATGGGAATGCGGCGCAGCATCGCGGCCTGCCGCTGGTAGATGCGCGCCTGGTACTCTTCCGTCCACCGGTTGGCGGCCGGGCCGTGCAGCCCCTGCAGCGCGTCGCCGCCGAACTCGCTCATCACCAGCGGCTTGTTGAACGCGCTGCGCCACGTGATGGAATCAGCCTTTTCCGGACTGCCGTCGTACCAGCCCAAGTATTCGTTGTTGCCGATCACATCCAGCACCTCGCCCAGCGGATCGTCGATCACGATGGTGTCGCGGCCCACGTAGCGGTGCTCCAGCGCGGCGGTGATCAGCCGCGTGTTGTCCATCCCGCGCACGTGCGCGACGAGGTTGCGCAGAAAGGTGATGCGCGGGCCCGCGGCGGGATTGGCGTCGCGCGGGGTCTCGTTTGCCACGGACCAGAGCGCCACGGACGCACGGTTGCGGTCACGGGTGACCATCTCGCCCAGCTGCTGGCGGGCGGAGGCGAGCGTGGCCGGGTTCTCCCATTGGATCGTCCAGTAGACCGGGATTTCCGCCCAGACAATGACGCCCATCTCGTCCGCGGCGCGCAGCATGGCCTCGTTGTGGGGATAGTGGGCAAGGCGCACGAAGTTGCCGCCCAGCTCCTTCACCCAGCCCAGCGAGGTGCGCGCGTCGTCGGTGCTGTAGGCGCGCCTCGCCTCGTACGGCGACTCCTCGTGCATGCTGATGCCGCGGAGGAAGATCGGCTCGCCGTTCAGCAGGATCTGCGTTCCCCGCACCGCCAGCGTGCGAAATCCGATGCGGTCACGGATGGTCTCCGCCGCCGTCGCGATCTCCACGTCATACAGATTCGGATGATCGGGCGACCAGCGCGCCAGCCGCCGCGCGTCGAACGAAACCACCGCGCGGCCGCTCGCGTCGGGCGTCACCGTTTGCGACAGCCCCGCGCGCGGAATGCGGATGGTGACGGCGGTGCGCGCGGAGTCCGGCCCGTCCAGCTGCACCCAGCCGCGCACCCGCCGCGGGTCCGCCGGGTCCAGCTGCAGCGTGTAGTCGCGCACGAAGGTGGAGGGCGTTTCCACGAGCGTGACCTCGCGCGTGATGCCGCCGTAGTTCCACCAGTCGGAGTTCACCGTGGGCACCGCTTCCGGGTGCCGCTGGTTGTCTACTTTGACCACTAACGAGTGCGTGCCGGCTTCCAGCGCGTCCGTCACCTCGAATCCGAACGGGGTGAAGCCGCCTTCGTGCATCCCCAGTTCGTTGCCGTCCATCCACGCGCGCGCCTGGTAGTTCGCGCCACCGAAGTGCACGAACAGCCGCCGCCCGGGCGCCAGCGCGCGCTCAAAGCGGGTGCGGTACCACACCGTTCCCTCGTAGAACAGCAGTTCCGCCTGCTGCGAGTTCCAGTCGCCCGGCACGTTCAGCAGCGGGGACTGATCGAAGTCGTACTCGATCAACTCCTGCGCGTTGGCGGGTTTGCGGTCGCGGAACCAGCCGTTTGCGTCGGGGCGGCGGCGGTAGTTGTAGTAGCCCGTCTCGTACGGATCGATGATGCTGCGCCAGCGTCCGTTGAGCGTGGTGGCGGAGCGCCCGGCCACGTTCACCATCTGCGGCGCCACGCCCGGAACCGCCGCCGCGGGTGCCTGCGCATCCGCCGTGGCCGCGCCGCAGAAGACCGCCGCGCATGCGATCGCCCGCGCCACGCGCCCGGCACGCCGCGCGAGGGACGCGCCGCGCGTGTCATCGACGGAAAACGTCATTCCGTGGATCATCGCTGTCCGAAAGAGATTGGGATTGTGGATCAAAGGGACGAAGCCGCTTTCACACGGTTTCGTCCGGTGCTTCGGTCGATCAAATGCTGTCCTTGGTGCGGCGATACTCAGCGAACAAGAGGTGCGGACAAAGGATCGTGCGTTCCGGATGGTTTGGCGCGGCCGCGGGCTGCCCTCACCCCCCGGCCCCCTCTCCCGCAAGCGGGAGAGGGGGAGACCTCAGCGTGGCGGTAATTTCGGCACGCACCCGCGGCTCCCGCCCGGCGGACGGACGGCATCCTCCGACCGGCGCCGCACTGTCCCCCACAGTCCGCGCAGGCGGACTTCGTGCTTTTCCAGCGGCGAATTCATTCGCTCCTGGATGGCGGCTGCGCCCAACCCGTCGGCTTGCGCCGGCGCTTCGGATGCAGTCCGCGCAGGCGGACTTCGCGCCGTTGTTGCCGCGACTTCAGTCGCCCCAGATCAGCCTCCGAGCCTACCCCGCCCCGCCGAAACCTCAGCGTGCGCGGAGCACGCCGCGCGGGCCCAGGCCGCGGAGCGCGCGGTACCGCATCAGCGCCTCCACGAAGTAGTAGTCCGCGTACACGATCCCCACGTCGATCTCGCTGTTCCCCGGCAGATGCCCGACGGAGTGCAGCAGAATCGTCGGCTTGTCCGTGCCGCGCGACAGGTAGCGCGGCGACGCCAGCGACGTCAGAATCGACTCCGCGTTCCGCCGGTATCCCGCCGCCTCATCCCCCGAAACCAGCGTACTCAGCTCCAGCAGCGCCGACGCGGTGATGGCCCCGGCGGACGCGTCGCGCGGCGCGGAATCCGGACAGCCGGGCGCCTGATAGTCCCAGCACGGAACGTGGTCCGCCGGAAGACGGGCAAGGGCGTACGCGGCCACGCGGCGCGCCGCGTCCAGAAAACGCGGGTCGCGCGTTTCGCGGTACGCCATCGTGTAGCCGTACGTGAGCCACGCCTGCCCGCGCGCCCACGTACTGCTGTCCGCGTAGCCCTGCACCGTCTTCCGCGCCACGATCGCGCCCGTCGCCGAATCAAAATCCACCAGGTGATACGAGCCGCCGTCCGGACGCAGGTGCGCCCGCATCGTGGTTTCCGCGTGGCGCTTCGACAGCTCCGTCCACGCCGGATCGCCGCCGTTGCGCGCCGCCCACAGCAGCATCTCCAGGTTCATCATGTTGTCGGCGATGACCGGATACTTCCACTGCGGATTGTCCCACGAGCGGATGGCGCCCACCGCCGGCCGGAAGCGCCCCGCCAGCAGCCGCGACGCACCCAGAACCGGCGCGCGGAACCGGTCATCCCCCGTAATGCGAAGCGCGTTGCCGAACGAGTTGTGAAACTGGAACCCCAGGTCGTGGTCGTACCGCCCGGCCGTGATGCCGGCCAGCGGCATCGTCCACCGCTCCGCCTGCGCACGCAGTTCCGCGTCGCCCGTGTGCTCGTGCAGCAGCCAGAGCGTGCCGCCGAAGAAGCCGCTCGTCCAGTCGTGGATGCTGACCGTGCGCCACGCGCTGTCCGCCGTGGTGGCTCGCGGAATCCCGGCGGACGGGTCCATCCGCCGCGCCGACTTCAGGTAGTGCGCGGCGGCGTAGCGCAGCGCGTCCTCCGAAAGCGCGTCCAGCTCCGACGACGGAGCCGGCGCGCCGCCGGACGAAACCGCGGGCGCGCAGGCGCCCAGCAGCGCCGCGCAGGCGGCGAAAGCAACGAGGGTCTTGTGGGCCACGCGGTCCCGGAGCCAGTGGGGTTCAGGATGCGGCCGGTGCACCGCGGGGGCGCACCGGCCGGTGATCGTCGTACGAATGGAACTCAGTAGCCGGGGTTCTGCACCAGGCCGGGGCTGTTGTCCAGCTCCTGCTGCGGCAGCGGCGCCCAGCGGTGGAACGGCTGAATGCGCGGCCCGGCCACCGGGTCGGCCTTCAGCACCTCCAGCCACGTGCCCCAGCGCTTGAGGTCGAACCAGCGCTTGCACTCAAAGGCCAGCTCGTACGAGCGCTCCTGCCGCACCGCGTCGCGGAACTCCGCCTGGCTCATCCCCGAGAACTCGGGCATGTTCGCGCGGCGGCGAACCTGGTTGATGGCCGCGTACGCCGCGCCCGGCCCGTTGGCCTCGTTCTCCGCCTCGGCGTACATCAGCAGCACGTCGGCGTAGCGGTAGATGGGAACGTTGGCATCCGTGCGGCGCCCGCGGTCGGTGTGCACCGTGCGGTTGTCGTCAAAGAACTTTTCCCAGTACGGGCGGCGGTTCTCCACGTTGGTTCCCCACTGCGTGGTTCCGGCCACGCCGGCGCGGTAGGTGTAGGTGATGTTGTTGAACAGCACCTCGGTAAGGAACGTGGGGTCCTTGCGCGCGTCCGCCGTGGCGAACGTGTTCATGAACGCCTCGGTGGTGTTCCAGTAGTCGAAGCCGCTTTCCGTGCCGATGCCGCCGGGGCGCGACTGCGTGGTCACCAGGCCGTCGGCGTCGTTGTTCTGAAACTGGATGCTGAAGATGAACTCCGGGTCCGTCTTGTTGGCGATCAGCCACAGCTCGCGGAAGCTGGGCCGCAGACGGTGCGTTCCCATGTCCATCACCACCTTCGCCGCGCGCGCCGCGTCCGCCCACTTGTTCTGCTTGAGCGGCTCGCCCGACATGTTCAGGTACGCGTCGGCCAGCGCCGCGCACGCCGCGCCCTTGGTGGGCTTGCCCGGCCCTTCCGGCCACGTGGCGGGAAGGACGGAGCACCCTTCCTCCAGGTCCTTTACGATCAGCGCGTACACGTCCGCCAGCGGGGCGCGCGTGGCGTTGCGCGCCTCTTCCAGCGAGGCGACCGGCGTTTCGTGGATGGGCACCTCGCCGTAGACGCGGGCCAGGTTCAGGTAGTCGAACGCCCGCCAGAACTTGGCCGCGGCCACGATCTGCGCGCGGCGCGCCTCGGGGATGGCGGTGATCTCGGGCACGCGCTGAATGAGCACGTTGCTGGCGTTGATGGAGCCGTACGCCGCCTGCCACACGCGGCGGATCCACTCGTTCTGCGCCGTGACGCTGAAGGCGTCATGGTCGCGGCGGGCGCCGTTGGCCTCCGTCACCCGGCTGTGGTCCGACGGGATCTCGGCCACGAACCACCACCCGCGCGAAAAGTAGTCCTGCCGCGTGTGGTACGTTTGAATGCCGCCCAGCGCCAGGTTGGCGTCCGCCTCGCTGGCCGGAAAGTTCTCGGGGGAGAAGAAGTCCTGCGGCTCTTCCACCAGAAAGTTGTCGCACCCGGCGGTGGCCGTGACGGCCAGCAGGGGCAGCGCGTATCGAAGTTTCATCGGTTCGCTCCTAGAAGCCCAGGTTGACGCCCAGCGTCACCGTGCGCGTGCCGGGATAGTTGCCGTCGTCCCAGCCCAGCTCGATGTCGGTGTTGCCGCGCGAGCTGGTTTCAGGGTCGAAGCCGGAGTAGTCGGTCCAGGTGAACAGGTTCTGCGCGCTCACGTACACCCGCGCCGAGCGGCGGGCAAAGCGGCTGCGCAGGCTTTCGGGCACGGACACGCCCAGCGTCACGTTCTGCAGGCGCAGGAACGATCCGTCCTCCACCCAGCGCGAGGTCATGGCGTCGTACGGCCCGATCCCGATCCCGGTCATCGTGTTGGTGGGATTGGTGGGGCTCCAGTAGTTGGCCGTTTCCGCCAGCTGGTTTCCGGTGCCGCCGGGCGTGCTCAGGTTCACGCGCGTCAGGTTCACCAGCTCGTTGCCGCGCACCCCGCGCAGCGTAAAGGCGAGGTCCGCCACGCCGTACTTGAGCCCGCCGTTGAAGCCGTAGGTGAAGTCCGGCAGGGCGTTGCCGATGATCTTGCGGTCCAGCTCGTTGATCACCTTGTCGCCGTTCAGGTCGCGGATGCGGTCGCCGCCCAGCACCGCGCCGGTCTGCCCGCTGGCGGCGGCCTCGGTGGCCGTCTGAAAGATGCCGTCCCACACGTAGCCGTAGATGTTGCCCACCGGCTCGCCCACGCGGACGAGCGCGGACCCGGCAAAGCGCGGCAGCGCGTTGTTGGCGCCCGCGGCGGTGAACTCGTTGTCGCCGCCCAGCTCCAGCACCTTGTTGCGGTTGACGGAGATGTTGCCGCCCAGCCGCACCTGGAACGCGCCCACGTAGTTCTCCGCGTCCAGCCCCAGCTCGAAGCCGCGGTTCTCCAGGCTGCCGATGTTCTGGATCTGCGAGGTGAAGCCGGTGTGCGAGGGAAGCTGCTTGCTGTACAGCAGGTCGCGCGTACGCTTGTAGTACCAGTCGGCCGTGATCCCCACGACGTTGTTGAACAGGCGCATGTCGGCGCCGACGTCGTACTGCGTGGTGGTTTCCCAGCGCAGGTCCGGGTTGGCCAGGCGGCTGGGAAGCACGCCGTTGGTAAAGAAGCTGGTGCCGAACGCGTACTGGTTGCCGTTGCTGTACGCCGCCAGCGACTGGTACGGGCTGATGGCCTGGTTGCCGACTTCGCCGTAGCTCACGCGCAGCTTGAAGTCGTTGATGGCCGGCACCGCGTCCATGAAGTCTTCTCCGCTCACGCGCCACGCGAAGGCAGCGGAGGGGAAGAAGGCCCACTTGTTGTTTTCCGCGAACTTGCTGGCGCCGTCGCTGCGCCCGCTGACGGTGAACAGGTAGCGCCCGCCAATGCTGTAGTTGACGCGGCCCAGAAAGGAGAGCAGCGACACCGTGTTGTCGAACGCGCTCACGGTGCGCTCCGAGGCCAGCGCCAGCCCGTCCGTGCCCAGCAGGTCGCTGGGAAAGCCGCGGCCGGTGATGAAGCTGCCCCAGTTGCGCTCGCGCTCCACCGTCACGCCGGCCAGCGCGTTCAGCGAGTGCCCGCCAAACACCGAGCGCTGCAGGTTCACCGTGTTTTCGGCGATCCAGTCGGTGCTGCGCACGTTGTCCACGTTGGCCTGCCCCAGCCCGGAAGCCGCCAGCAGCAGGCGCGAGGTGTAGCGCTCCGCCAGCCGCTCGTTGCCGCGGTAGCTGAAGCTGCTGCGGAAGGTCAACCCCGAAAGCAGGTCGATCTCGGCGAACAGGTTGCCCAGCAGGTAGTTGCGCGTCGTCTGGTCGCTGCGCTCGCGCAGGATGGCGAGCGGGTTGTCCACCGTGGCGCCGGCAACGAGAGGCCCGCTGTACGTGCCGCTCTCCGTAAAGACGGGGACGATGGGCGAAAAGCCCAGCGCCGACTGCGTGACCGTGCCGCCCTGCGAGCCGTAGCCGTCGTTCACGCGGACGCCGCTGGCTTCGCTGCGCGAGTAGGTGAGGCGCGTTCCCGCGCGCACGCGCGAGCTGACCGTCTGGTCCAGGTTCACGTTCAGCGTGGCGCGGTCGAATCCCGACGTCTTCACCACGCCCTGCTGCTCAAGCCAGCTGCCGGACACGCGGTACTTGGTGCGCTCGGCGCCACCGGAAAGGGACAGCTCGTGGTTCTGCTGCGGCGCGCTCTGGTAGATCACGTCCTGCCAGTCCGTGCCGTTGCCCAGCGCGGCCGGATCGGCGAAGCGCAGGGTGAGGTTGGGGTTGGCGTTGATGAGCACGGCCTGCTCCGACGCGGTCAGCAGGTCCAGCCGGTTGCTCACCGTCTGCGTACCGTAGTAGCCGGAGTACTCCACCCGCGTCTCGCCCGGCACCCCCGTCTTGGTGGTGACGATGATGACGCCGTTGGCGCCGCGCGCGCCGTAGATGGCGGTGGCCGAGGCGTCCTTGAGCACCTCGATGTTGGCGATGTCGGCGGGGTTCACCTGGTTCAGGTCCGCGCCCAGCACGCCGTCCAGCACCACCAGCGGGTCGTTGCCGCCGGTGAGCGAGTTGCCGCCGCGGATGCGGATGCGCATCTGCGCGCCCGGCTGGTTGTTGGTGGTGATGACGTCCACGCCGGCCGCGCGGCCGGCCAGCGCCTGGTCCACCCGCGTCACCGGCTGCTCCGCGATTTCGGCGGCGTTCACCGAGGTCACGGCGCCGGTGACGTCGGCGCGGCGCTGCGTGCCGTAGCCCACCGCCACCACTTCCTCCAGCACCAGCGCCTGCACGCCCAGCGCGAAGTCGGCGGTGGCCTGCGCGCCGGCGGCCACCGTCACCGTCTGGTCGCGGGTGGCGCGGCTGATCATGGTGGCGCGCACCGTGTACGATCCCGGCGCGATGCCGGACAGCACGTAGCGGCCGTCAGCCCCGGTGGAGGTGCGGGCCGCCCCGCCCACCACGCTCACCTGCGCGCCGGGAAGAGGCACGCCCGTGGCGGCATCCGTCACGAGTCCTGCGATCCTGCCCGTCGACTGCGCGGTGGCGGGTTGCGCCCCCAGCAGCAGCGCGGCTGCACAAACAAAGAACTTCGCCCATCTCATCGTCGACTCTCCTCAAGAGGTTCCGGCGATCCTGCGGCACGGCGGGAATTGGCAGATCTGCGGGACTGGTACTGCGGTACTGCGAAGAGGCTGAGGGGGAATGGGGGGCATCGGCGGCGGGAGCGCCGCGATGGCGAACCTGAATTTGTTTCTCGTTGCAGCAAACTACCCGGAACCGGCTTTTCCGCGTCCATCCGGGCGGCCCGGTGTCTCACCAGCGCCCGTCTGGAGGCGATCGATGGGGCTCTTCACCTCCCTAACGTTCGTACCCTTCGTCCAGTGACACCTTCGCGACCCGCCCGATACATCACCGGACACGAATTCGTTGCGACTTCAAACTAATGCTGCGTCAGGATAGCGCGTTCCGCGAGAATGGCAAGACCCCCGTGTTCCGGACTGTGGAACGCGGGGGTCCCGTGCGTCAGCGCAGGTCGGCCATGGCCACGCCCTGCATGTCGGCAAACGCCTGATTTTCGCCGCCCATGGCCCAGCAGAAGGTGTACGCGCCGGTGCCGCACCCCGAGTGGATGGACCAGCTGGGGGAAAGCACCACGTCGCCGTCGCGCACCACCACACTGCGCGATTCGCCCGGCTCGCCCAGAAAGTGGAACACGACGCCATCCTGCGGCAGGCCGAAGTACAGGTAGACCTCGGTGCGGCGCTGGTGGGTGTGCGCGGGCATGGTGTTCCACACGCTCCCCTCCTTGAGCTGCGTCACGCCCATCACCAGCTGCGCGCTGGGGAATGCGTCGGGGTGCACGTACTTGCTCAGGCGGCGCTGGTTGGCCTGCGCCAGCGTGCCCAGGTCCCCGCCCTGCGCCTCATCCGCCTTTACCAGACGCGTGGGATGGGACGCGTGCGCGGGATAGCTCACCAGGTAGAAGCGCGCGGGATTCGACGCGTCCGCGCTGGCGAAGGTCACCTCGGCGGCGCCGCGGCCGGCGTACAGCAGGTCCAGCCTGGCGAGTTCGTACGTTTCACCATCGACCGTCACCGTGCCCGCGCCGCCGGTGTTGAGAATGCCCACTTCGCGGCGTTCCAGAAAGGTGGCGGTGTCCAGCTCGGGCCCGGGCTCCAGCCGCAGCGGCTCCGCGCCGGGGACGGCGCCGCCCAGGATGACGCGGTCCAGGTCCACCGCGCGCAGGGTGATGGCGCCGGGCTGGAAGAGGCCGGTGATCAGGAACGCGTCGCGGATTTCGTCCGTGGTCATGCGGCGAAGCTGCTGCGGCCCCGGCAGGTAGTGCATGCTCATCGTGCTCCAGGCAATCCGTGGTGTCGGCTCGCGGCGTCCGCGCGCCCTGTATCGATCATCATTCAGACAACAACCGCGGAGCGGGGAGAAACGCAGATCCGTGCGCTCCGGACGGCCCGGCGCGGCGGCAGGCAGCCCTCTCCCCCCGGCACTTCCGCGCGCAAACTGCGCACAGAGAGGGGAGAACTGCGGATCATGTGCTCCGGACAGTCCGGCGCGGCCGCGGGCAGCCCTCACCCCCCGGCCCCCTCTCCCGCAAGCGGGAGAGGGGGAGACCTCAGCGCGTACAGCGACCAGCGGCGCGGGGCGGCCCGGTTCGTTGCGGTTGAAGCCCCGATCGTGGACGCGACAGCGGCCGCGAGTCGGGGGTTCCCGCTGTTCGAGCGGCGGATTCATCTAGACTTTAGCACTTTGTGGACAAAAGCGGCAGGCAGTTTGCCCCTGAGCTTGCAACCCTTCCGGCCAGAAGGAGCGAGTCATGGACCACCT
>NZ_JACHIA010000016.1 GCF_014202995.1 Longimicrobium terrae | reverse complement strand
CGCGGCTCAGCACCTTGCCATTCGCTCGGGTCGCTATGACCAACTCCCCAGAGGACTTTCACCTCCAAGCTCCAGCCCATGCCGGGCACACAACGAAAAAGGCCCGCGGAGCATCGTGCTCCGCGGGCCTTTTTTCATTCACCGTCCCGCGCTCAGGGCGTGCGCTGGGCGGGGTTGCTGGGGTTGCTCTGCCCGCCGGCGGCGGGAGTGCGCGACGCGCTCGGCGTGGCCTCGGCCGGGGCGTTGCGGCCGGGCTTCACCGTGCCGGAATCCGCGCCGGGCTGCGTACGCCCCGTCCGCGCGGCGGCGGCGGCGGCCGGGTCCGTCACGTCGCCGCGCGCCTGCTCCGCCGCGCGCTCGCGGGCGGCGCGAACACCTTCGCGCTCAAAGCGGTTCAGCCAGCTCATTACGTCCGCGGGCGGCGTGTAGTTGGCCTTGCCGCGCGGCTGTGCCTCGCCCCGCTCCAGCCCGGCCACGAACGGCTCGTAGTTGCTGCCCGGGTGCCACAGAATCCAGTCCTCCAGCCCCACGTCGTACACGCCCTGCTTCTGCTGGCGGATCTGCTCGGCGCCGTACGTCTGGTGGTTGCGCCCCAGCCACGGCGCGGAGAACGCCTGCAGCCACGGCATGATGCGGGCGGGGCGAACGCCCACGCTCTGCAGCTGGTCGCTGCGCCAGCGCGCCATGCCGGCGGACTTGAAGAGCACGTCGTACGGCTGCAGGTCCGGCCGGTGCACGCCGGGAAGGTGCGTGGGAAAGTAGTGCGACGGGTACATCATGGGCAGCACGCCGTCGGCGATGGCGCTGATGGTTTCCCACTGCTGCCCGATGTTCACGTCGCCCGCCTCGTTGGGCGACAGCCCGAACACGTCCGCCGTCACCGTCACGCCCAGCGGGTGCAGGCGGCGCTTGGCCTCGTTCAGGAACGCGGCGATGGCGTCCGCCCGGTCGCCGCGGGCCTTGGGGTGCACCTGCGGCGGCAGGCTCTTGTACGGCTCGGCGAAGCGGATGTAGTCGAACTGGATCTCGTCGAACCCGGCGCGCGCCACCTCTTCGGCGATCTTGAGGTTGTAGTCCCAGACGTTCTCGTCCCAGGTGCTCACCCAGGTGTTGCCCGCCTTGTCCACCCACAGCCCGCCGCCGGGGCGCTGCACCGACCACTCCGGCTTGGCCTTGGACAGCACGGGGTCCTTGAACACCACGATGCGCGCAATGGAGCGGATGCGGTGCGCGCGGAGCGTGTCGGCGATGCCCTTGATGTCGCGAAGGGTGATCTCGTCCGGGGGCGTGAGCTGCACCGGCAGCGGCAGCTGGCTCTTGTAGTGAATGCCGCGCTCGTCCTTGACGTCGATGACGAAGGCGTTGATCTCCGTCTGGTCGGCGATTTCGATGAAGCGCTTGCGATGCATGGCCGAGCCGGCCTTGTACGCGTTCAGGTACAGGCCGCGGACGATGGTGGGCATCTTGTCGCGCGGCGACGGACCGGCCGGCCTGGCGGCGGCCGTCGCGGCGGTGTCGCCCGCGGCTGCCTTGCCGGAATCGGCCGCGGCGGACTTGTTCGCGCCCTTGTCACTTCCGCCGCCGCATGCGGCCAGCAGCACGGCGATCGGCACCGCCATCAGGCGCCGCACGGCAATTTTAGACATCGTCCCGCTCCATCGTAACGCTGTGGATGATTCCCCGCCCTCACGGCCCAACGTGCCGCATTGAACGTTCCGGGGCAAGGGCTTACGCTGATTCGATGCAGCAGAACCGGAGGACGGACCGCGGCCGCGGTACCGGCTTCGGATCGCCCGATGGTGGGATGAAGGGCGGTATCGATTTGGAATCCCGGCGGGGTGCGTGCCGGACAGTGTGGCCCTCACCCCGCGTGCTGCGCACGACGACCCTCTCCCACGAACGGATGTGGGAGAGGGAGCACACACCAACGGCGGTGAGGTGCGGGCGATGGGCTTCGGTGAGCATCCCCGGCCTCGCGGGCCCCTCCCCCGGCCCCTCCCCGTGCAAACTGCCGCACGGAGAGGGGAGAACTGCAACGACTTTACGTTCCGGATGGTGCTGCGCGGCCGGAGAGGCCCCCTCTCCCCGGCCCTCTCCCCCGCTCCGCGGGAGAAAGGGAGACCTCATCGCCGCGTTGGATTGCGGCGCAGGTAGCGTAAATCCGATGCGGTTGAAGCCCCGAACCGGACGCGCCAGCGGCCGGTGTCGGGGGTTCCCGCTGTTCGAGCGGCGGATTCATTCGCTCTCGCGGTGGGGGCCCGCCGGTGAAGCCCACCGGAACGCGATCGGGGCGGCCCCGTGCTCCGGAGCCGCCCCGATCATCATCATCCCGCTATCAACCGCTTTCCGACAAGCGCCCGTGGATCAGCGGCCGCCGGGAACCCAGCTGTTGTTGCGGCGGTTCACGTCCGGGTAGTAGTGCCCCGGATCCAGCTCCACGCGCGCCACCGTTCCCGTCACCGGGATCGTCACCGTCACCGCGCGGGTGGACGGGTTCAGCCACTGCTGAATGGGGATCGTGTGCGTCACCGACTGCCCCGCGG
This sequence comes from Longimicrobium terrae, assembly GCF_014202995.1. Lineage (NCBI taxonomy): Bacteria > Pseudomonadati > Gemmatimonadota > Longimicrobiia > Longimicrobiales > Longimicrobiaceae > Longimicrobium > Longimicrobium terrae. The sequence goes on along the minus strand of NZ_JACHIA010000016.1, from coordinate 138,126 downwards.
TGTTGGTCACCACGATCTCCGAAGGCGACGGCGCCTGCCCGAAGTCGCGCACCGTGACCGTCACGTTTCCGGACCCCGGCGTCACGATCGACAGCCCCTGGTCCAGCGTGACCGTGCGGTACCAGAACGGGTACCAGAACCAGTCCAGGTCCTGCCCCGCCACCCGCTCCATGGTGTTGAAGAAATCCCACGGGTACGGGTGCTTGAACTGCCACTGGCGCGAGTACTCGCGCATGCCCGCAAAGAACACCGAGTCGCCCAGCGTGCGCTGCAGCGAACGGAGCAGCGTGCCCGGCTTCATGTACGCCGACACGCCGAACGCCGGGCCGAACACCAGGTCGATGTGCTGCATCAGCGGCGCCTCGGCCTTTTCCCCCGCGATCTGCAGATACTGGCCCTGCGTGGTGCCGTACGGATCGCTGGCGGGGAACAGGTTCTTGGTCGCGTTGTTCTCGATGTACGTGGTAAAGCCCTCGTCCATCCACGCGAACGCGGCCTCGTCCTGCCCCACCATCATGGGGAACCACTCGTGACCCAGCTCGTGCGTGATCACCTCGTACAGCTCCAGCGCCGTGGTGGGGCGGCCGATGAAGACGATCATCGGATACTCCATCCCGTAGATGGGGCCTTCGGTGACGGTGATCTGCGGATACACGTACGGCACCATCTGCCGGCTGTGGTACTCGATGGAGTGCTCGCCGTAGTGCGCCGACTGCTCCCACCCCGGCGCGCCCGGCCGGTAAAGCGAGTGCACCAGGATGTCGCGCGGGCCGCCGCCGCTGGCGTCGGGGATCTGCGCCCGGCGCGCGTCCCACAGGTAGCGGTTGCTGGTGGCCCAGGCGAAGTCGCGCACGTTCTGCGCGGCGAAGCGCCAGGTCACCCGGCCGTTGTTGCCCTGCGCCGTGCCGTTGCCGATCAGGTCGCGCCCCACGATGCTCGTGGTGGAATCCGACCGCGCGGCGGTCTCCAGCCGCTGCCGCACGAGCGGCGTCAGCACGTCCTGCGGGTTCTGCAGCGCTCCGGTTCCGCCCACCAGCCACCCGGCGGGAAGGGTGAGCGTCACGTCGAAGTCGCCGTACTCCAGGTAGAACTCGCCCTGCTCGCGGTACGGGGTGACGTCCGTTCCCACCACGTCATCGTACACGGCGATCTGCGGATACCACTGCGCCACCTGCAGCACGCGGCCGCCCAGCGCGTCTTCCCACCCGGTGCGCGGCGCCTGCTGCGGGGGAACCGTGTAGCTCCACGCCGCCTGGAACACCGCGCTGTCGCCCCGGGCAATGGGGCGCGGCAGAATGACGCGGGCCAGCGTTCCGGTAACGATGTAGCCCACGTTGGGGCGGCTTTCGCGCTGGTTGGCCTCGTACTGCGCCTGGGTGATCAGCCGCAGAGTGTCGCCGTTGAACACCAGCGCGGAGAGCTTGAGGCCGCCGGTGTTCATGGGGCTGCCGCGGCCGTAGAACGCCTCGGTGAACAGGTTCTGATAAAGATTGAAGCGCACTTCCGGCAGCGCGTTGGGCGAGCGGTTGCGGTAGGTGAGCCGCTCCTGTCCGGTCAGCACGCGGGTCTGGGGGTCCAGTTCCGCGGTGATCTGGTAGCGCACCGCCTGCTGCCAGTAGTTGGCGCCCGGGGCGCCGGTCTGGCTGCGCGTTCCCGCCTGCACCGCCCTGCTGTACTCCGTGGTCGGCTCCACCCGGCGCACGAACGGGCGCCCGGCGGTGTCGAGGGCCGCGCCCTGCGGAAGCGGCGCGATGATGGGCTCCGATACGGGCGCACACGCGCCCAGAACCAGCACGGCCAGCAGGGCCGTGCGTCGAACATTCATGAACAAGGTGGTCTCCCGGTCTGATGTGCGGGACTGCGTGCCACGGACGGGCGGATCAATTCTCTTGCCACGGGCGGAACGCGAGTGCCGTGAATGTGCTACATCGTTGGGGGACAAGGAGTTCCGCAAACTGCAGGGAATAGGGAATAGGGAATGGGGAATAGGAACGGCACGGAAAGCACGAACGGGCGCCGTGAAGGCGCCCGTTGAGAATGCTTCGATGAACACGGGACGAAAGGCCGTGTTTCCTCCGCTGTTCTCCGCGACCCCCGCGAACCCCCGCGGCCTCCGCGTGAGATGCGGTTTGCAGAGCGTCAGGACGTGCCGGAGGCGTGCAGGTCCAGCTCCATCTCCACCTCGGGCGAGTAGATGGTGGCGCCCCGGTAGCGGAAGCCTGCCTTCTGGTACGATCGAAGCGCGGGGCGGTTGTGCGGCTCCACGGAGAGCCAGAGGCGGTCCAGGTCCAGCGTGCGCGCCACGTCGGCGGACAGGCGGTTCACCTGCGTACCCAGGCCGCGCCCTCTCACGCCATGGTCCAGAAAGATCGCATATTCCCGCACGCCGGGACGGTCCGTGGGCATGAGCATGGCGTGCCCCGCCATGCGCCCCTCCACCTCCACGATCAGGTGGGTGCCGCCGGGAAGAATGCCGTCCAGCCAGCGCGCGATGCGGCTTTCGCCCTCGGGCGGGAGCCCCTGGGCGGCGCGCTTGGGTTCGAAATCGTGGTAGAAGCGGTCCAGGGCGGACCGGTCTTCATCCGTGTAGGAGCGTACGTGAAACACGCGGCCCTGGCGATCGAAGAGGGTGGCGGGAACGAGCGCGGAGGGAAGGTCGCGCTCGAGCGGAACGGAAAGCGCGGCCGTCACCAGCCCAGGCCCCATCCGCGGATCAGCGGCAGCGCCTGCCGGCGCAGCGATTCCAGCGTACGGCGGTTGGTGGCCTCGATTTCCGCCCGCCGCGGGACGGGGGCGTGCGACGCCGGATCATCGCGCACGCGTTCGGGAAGCAGCTCCGGCGCCTCGCCCTGCCAGCGGTTCAGCCAGTCGTGTGGAATGCGGTCCGGGACGGTCTGCCCGCTCAAGCCGCCCCAGATGAGCGTCCACGCGCGCGGCACCACCTGCCAGATCGCGTATCCCCCGCCCCCGGTCGCGACCACGCGGCCCTTGCAGTGCTTGTCCGCCAGTTCGCAGACGAGGCGGATCGTTTCCTCGTACAGCCGTGTCGTCGCGCGCAGGTGCGTCAGCGGGTCCAGCGAGTGGCCGTCGCACCCGTTCTGCACGACGACGACATCGGGGCGGAACGCTTCAAAGATCTCCGGGAGCAGCTTCTCGTGGATGCCGATCCACGAATCATCCTCCGTGAACGGCTCCAGCGGCAGGTTGACGGAATATCCGTATCCATCCCCATCCCCCAGTTCGTCCACGAAGCCGGTGCCGGGAAACAGGTAGCGCCCGGACTCGTGGATGGAGACGGTCATCACCTCCGGATCCTCGTAGAAGATCCCCTGCACGCCGTCGCCGTGGTGCGCGTCGTAGTCCAGGTACAGCACGCGCGACCCGTGCTCGCGGCGGATCCACGCGATGGCCGCGGCCAGGTCGCTGTACACGCAGAAGCCCGATCCGCGGCCGCGGTGCGCGTGGTGCAGCCCGCCGCAGATGCTGAACGCGCGGTCCACCTCGCCGCTCATCACCAGCTCCGCCGCCCGGAGGGTGGCGCCGGTGACCAGGGCGGTGATCTCGTGCATCCCCGCAAAGACGGGCGTGTCGTCCGTCCCCAGCCCGTACGCGCCCGCGTCGTCCGTCGGGCCGCCGTCGCTGAAGCGGCGCACGGCGTCCACGTACTCGCGCGAGTGCACGGCCAGCAGCTCCGCCTCCGTGGCCATCCGCGGCGCCACCACGCGCGCGGTGGTGTCGTTGATGAGCCCCAGCGACTCCATCAGCGACACCGCAAGCACCAGCCGCCGCGGGTTGAAGGGATGGTCGGGGCGGAACTTGTATTCCGCCACGGCCGGGTCCCAGATCAGCGCGGAACGCACGGTCACGACAGTCCCCCGCCGCGAAGGTCGCGCTCCAGCGACGGCCATCCCACCTGGAACCCCGCCGCTTCCAGCGAGGCGATCACCTCTCGCGGGTCGATGGTCCCGATGTGGACGATGGCCACGCGCTGGCTGCCGGATCCGCCGGGGGGCACCATCAGCGAGCAGACGTTCACGCCGCGCTCCTCGCCGATGATGCGCATGGCCCGCGCGAGCTGCCCGGCGCGGTCGTTGAGCGCGATCTCCAACCGCGACGACGAGCCGGCGGGGCCCAGCAGATCCACAAAGGCGTGCAGCACGTCCGTTTCGGACAGGATGCCCAGCAGCCCGCCGTGCGCGTCCACCACCGGCAGCGCGCCGATGTGGTGGCGGTCCATCAGCTGGGCCGCGTCTTCCACCGCGTCGTACGGGCCCACGGTGATGACGGAACGGCTCATGACGGTGTGGATGGGCGTCGCGGCCAGGAAGTCCGCGACGCCGGGATCGGGCTCGGTGAGCGGCGAGGGCATGGCCAGGCGGATGTCGCGGTCGCTCACGATCCCCACCACCTCGCCGTTTTCGACGACGGGAAGGTGGCGTACGCGGTGCTCGCGGGTAAGGCGCAGGGCGTCGGCCAGCGACTGGTCGGGGGACACCGCGACCGGATCGCGGGTCATCCGTTGGGATACCAGCATGAAAACTCGGAGGAGGGCGTGCGGATGCGCGGGCGCGGCGGGCCGCTCCGGAGAGCGGCGCGCCCGCGAAACGTCAGAGGTCGATCTTCTGCCCGGGGCGGCGCCCGGCGAAACCGGCGCGCGTGCACACCAGCGACACCGCGCCGGCGCCGTCCACCCAGACCACGGCGTTCTGCCCGAACACCAGCCCCAGCTCCACCAGCAGCGGGCGCACGTCGCCCAGCAGAAGAAAGCCGGGCTCGGTCCACGCCGGGTCGCTGCCGTGCGCCTCGGTGCGGCGAAAAGCCACGCCCAGCGAGCGGACGTGCCGCATCAGTTCCAGGTCGGCCGCCCGGTTCTCCTCGTCGGAGCGGGGCATGGACGCGGGGTTGTACGCGGTGATGATCCCCGACGGCCGCAGCGACTCGTCGGGAACCTCGCCGTCGAGCCGCACGTGCAGGGTGCCCGCGGGAGTTTCCACCGACCAGTCGGTGCGGTGGTACTCCTCCAGCAGTTCTTGGTCGCCGAGGATCACGGGATCGGTCTGGGTTGTCACGGAAATCAGAGCCGCTGTTCGCGGGCGAGTTCGCCGCGGGCGTCATAGACGCGCATGACGTTGGCCGCGCCGTCGTAGTCCGCGTCGATGACCTGAAAGGCGAGGCCGCCGTTGCGGTAGATCTCGATCATGTCCGCCTTGCCGTCGCCGTTGCGGTCCGTCCACTGGGCGATGGGGCGGGCGCCGCCGGTAAAGCGCACCATCCGCGGGCGCGGGCCTCCGCCTTCGCCCATGGCGCGCACGGCGGACAGATCGCCCAGCCCGCCGAACCACGAGGCCAGTTCGCCGCGCCAGCCGCCGGCCAACGCGGAAGCCGCCGGCATTTGCGGCATATTGGAGGACGGGGGAGACCAGTCCTGCGCCGAAAGACGCGATACGGCCAGCAGGGTCAGCCCTACCGCGGCCGCGGCCAGTCCGAGTGTGCGTCGCATGTGTATCTCCTGGGTGAGTCTGTAGGATACTCGCCTACACGTCCCCAGCGCCAGTGTTCCGTTTTTGCGGCCGGTGCACAGCGCGCCTTTGGGGGCATGCGAACGGGAATTTCCGGCGGAAACGGCGCGCCGTCATCCGCTCCCCCGTACGGCGGGCGGACGCGGGAGATTCAGCCCGGGGCCGCCGCCCGGCGCGGGCCGCGTCCACCATCGTCTGACAGCGGGGGATGCGGATCGGGTTCACGGACCGGCGGAGGAGCGGGCCTGATCCGCCGCGTCCGCCGTTTCTCCGGGGCGCGCGCGGGGGCGGACGGCCGGAGGGGGTACGGGCGTTGCGTAGTGCGGCGGATTCAGGTTGCAGCGTTCCGGGCCTCCGCCGCGGCGGACCCGTTTCCCCCTTTCTCCAAGAAGGTCATGGCCTCTCCGTCCGTTGCCCGCGCGCGCTACCAGGGGCTGGCGGCGGCGCGCAGGTGGGAGCACGAGCCCGCCCGCCCGCGCGAAAAGTTCACCCTGTCCGTGGGCGACCGGGTGGGCGAGCTCACCGTGATCGGGCACGTGGCGCGCGGGCGCATCGCCGAGCTGTACCAGGTGTGGAGCAACCGTCACTGGTGCGCGCTCACCGGCAAGCTGGTGCTTCCCGAGTACTGCGTGAAGGGACAGGCCCCGGTCTCGTTCCGCCGCGAGGCGGAGGTGCTGGAGAAGCTGAAGCACCCCAACATCGTGCGCCTGTTCGGCAGCGGCGAGGCGGACGGGCGGCCGTTCATCCTCCTGGAATATCTCGCGGGGCCGTCGCTGTTCGACGTGCTGGAGGGGCTGCCCAACCGCCGGCTGCACGTGCCGGACGCCATCCGCGCCATCATGCACGTGGGCGCGGCCATCCACTACCTGCACCGCTGCGGGTACATCTACCGAGACATGAAGCCGGCCAACGTGCACCTGCGCGAGGGCGTGCCGGTGCTGCTGGACTTTGACGTCGTTCGCGAGCTGGAGCCGCTGCGCCGCCCGGCCGACCGGCTGGGAACGGCGCCGTACATGGCGCCGGAGCAGGTGCGGCGCGAGGTGCTGACCACGGCCACGGACGTGTACGGGCTGGGCGCGCTGCTGTACGAACTGGTGACGGGAAAGTGGCCGCATGAGGAGCCGGTGGACGCCGCGGACGAGGCGTTCTGGGACGAGCTGGACGAGGACGACTCCGACGAGCCCGAGCCGGTGATCAAGGAGCGCACGGCGGTGGTGGACCACGAGATGACCACGCGCGAGCTGGAGCAGCGGTATCCGCAGCTGTGCCAGCCCATCGTGCCGCCGCGGGCGCACACGCCGGGGCTGCCGCGCGCCTTTGAGGCCGCCGTCCTGCGCGCACTGGATCCGGATCCGTCCGCGCGCTACCAGACCGTTTCGGGGTTGCTGGCCGCGCTGGCGCCGATGCTCAAGGGCAAGAACCGCATGTGGCCGGAGAACGCGCCGGTGGAGCGGCGCGCGGATACGGCGACGAGATAGAGGGGAAGTGCGTGAGTGCGGGGTGCGTGAGTGCGTGAGTGCGACAGCTCACGGCGGCCCCCACCCGGGCTCGTACTACTCGCCCACCCTCCCCCAAAAAAGACTGGGGGAGGGTTGTTGGGGCGGATGGTTCGGTGCGGGAAGCGTCGATCGTCGGGGGAGCAGATGACGTTGAGCGAATGAATCCGCCGCTCAAATAGCGGTAAGCCCCGACTCATGGCCGCTGACGCGTCCACGATCGGGGCTTCAACTGCGTTGGGACACGCACGGGGTCAGGGGCCAGTCCCCGCGGGCGGACACCGTATTCGGGGCACGATTTCACCGTCACGCAAAAGCGCGCCGATCCGCACCGCGATCTCCCGCCGCGCTGAGGTCTCCCCCTCTCCCGCTTGCGGGAGAGGGGGCCGGGGGGTGAGGGCTGCCTGCCGCCGCGCGACACCATCCGGAGCACACGAATCCGCCGTTCTCCCTTTTCCCCACGGGGGGATCACACGGAGAAGGGGCGGAACCATCGGTCCGCGGTGATCTGCACCTCCACGGATGGCACGCTCAACCATCGCGCCGCAGATTCCGCCCACGACGTACAATCCCCGCGAATCACCCCGATCCCGCAATCACGATGGAAATCCAGGAACGCGACTGGAAGGTTCTGCGCGATCTCAAGCAGATCGCGCTGGACCGTTTCTGCGCACAGGTGCTGGACGAGTGCACGCGCATCATCCAGAACGAAAGGCTCGGCGCTCACGACCGCTATCGGCGCGTTTACGAAATCACCCGTGAGCGAGACAGGAAGCTCGCCGACACGTTCGATGGGCTCAGGCGCTCCAACGCGTTCTTCGCCCTGATGGCCATCCGCCACCAGGGACTGCTGACCCAGGACGAGTTTGACCGCTTCAGTCCGGAACTGCGCGACCGGATCGATGGCGCGCTCAGCCTGTGATCATCCCCACAATCCTCTCCCCCCAACGCCTGCTCGGAAGGCTGATCCAGTGACGCGAGTTCTGCGATGGGGGATCCTGCTGCTCGTTGCCGGGTGCGCGTGGCGGGATGAGCCGCTCACCGGTGAGGACGGTCTGGCCGGCGATGAACCGGCCGTCTACGCCGCCGCGATGCACAGCCGGTTCGAATTGAAGGACGGTGCCGCGGTATCGATCGTGGACAGTACGACCGCCGTCGGGCCCGACTTGCGTTCGGTGGACGACAGCGTCCTGGCGTCCCCGGAAGTGTGGGCCGACTTCCGCGGCAAACAGGCGGGACCGCCCACCGGAATCCACATCCCGCCATCCCCGAAGTACCGGCTGGTCAGGGCGGCGGACCTTCGCGGCTCGCCCGCGTTCGGCAAGGCGTTCCCGGCACCCGGGAGCTACGTGCGTTTCTCGCCCGTGGGATTCGACAGGGAGCGGCGGCATGCGCTCGTATTCATCAGCTTCAGTTGCGGCCCCCGGTGCGGAACAGGCGACTTCGTATTCCTGAGCCGCCACGGGTCGCAGTGGAGGGTCGACAAACTGTCTGTCGCCTACTTCGTGTGACGGAACGGACGCCCGCGGGCCCACAGCATCACGCACGCCGATCCCATGCTGTTCCACTTTGAACTCCACGACGCGGGCTGGGCGACCGTATTCTTTGCCCAAGGAGCAGCGTCACACGAGCTTCCATTCTCCTACCTGCGCGACAGCCCGCGCGACATGATCGAAGCCGTCGTGCGCCTGCTGCGCGGATCGGCCGAGGAGCGCGTCACGTTCATGCAGGAGCCGGGTGAGGTGGTGCTTCAGATGCGGAGGCTGGCGGGCGACCTCATCCACCTCAAGCTGTTCGAGGGCGAGGACTGGGGGATGGCGGACGTGGCCGGCGGCGAGCCCGTCTTTCGGCACAAGCTGCCGCTGGCCCGCCTCCCCGGGATCGTCGAGGCAGAGTTCGGCCGGATGCTGAGGGAGAGCAGCCCGGCGGACTATCAGGCGCGGTGGGGATTCGCGTTTCCCGCGCAGCCGCTGGAGGAGATGCGCGCGCGGCTCCGGTGATCCATCGATCCGAATCATGAACGCGAACGGCCGGCCCCCATCGGGAGCCGGCCGTCCGCGTTTCATCCATCGATGCGCAGCCCTACTTGAGGCGGCGGTCGTCGGGGATGAGGGATTTGTGGATGCCCAGCGCGGCGCGGATTCCGTCCGCCGCGGCGCGCATCGCCAGGCGCGAACCCGGCGTGATGTCGCCCGCCGCGTACAGGCCCGGCACCGTGGTCTCAAAATCCCGGTCGACTTCCAGAATCCCGTCCTCGTCCGCCTGGCACCCCAGGTCGGCGGGAAAGGTGGAGCCGGGGCCGGACGCGATGTGAAAGAACATCGCCTCGAACTGCTGCGTGCTGCCGTCCGCGAACACCACCTGCTCCACGATCCCGTCCTTGCCCTCCAGCCGCTCGATCACGTCCTCGCGCACGGGGATGTTCCACCGCTCCAGCGCGCGCTTGGCCGCGTCCTCGATCTCCGCCGGATGCCCGTCGGTGAGGATGGTGAGCTTGTCGGTCCATGTGAGCATGTACATGCAGAACGCGGCGATCTGGCGCCCCCAGCCGATGACGCCGACGTTCTTGTCCGCGGCAGACAATCCGTCGCAGTCCGGGCAGTGCCAGATGCTGCTGCCGTAGAAGTCGTCCAGCCCCTCGATTTCCGGCTTGATGTCGCGCAGCCCGGTCGCCATCAGGATGCGGCGGGCGCCAAAGGTGCGGCCGTCCTCCGTTTCCAGCATCCACTCGTCCTTGCCGCCGGTGATGCTGACGACGGTGCACCGCTCGTATTCCGCGCCGGCGTCCACCGCCTGCAGCTTGCCGATGCGGCGCAGTTCGGCCGGCGGCGGGTCCTGCAGCCCCAGGTAGCCGTGCACGCCCCAGGTGACGGCGTTGCGGGGATCTTCCGTGTCAAAGATGCGAACCTTGCGGCGGTAGCGCGCCAGCCAGAGGCCGCCCGCCAGCCCCGCCGGGCCTCCGCCGATCACGATTGCGTCGTACATCCCGCCGTACGGCATTCAGCCTCCCGGTGCGCCATGAGCAGAGCCCTGTTCCAGCCTTGTGCAGGGTGCAAGCGCCGGGCCGGTTGGCACTCGGGCGGCGCGCCGTTTGCCCCGGGGCGCGGGCGCAGTATACTGAATTCCATCGACACGAAAAAATCCCTTGCCCCTCCCCTCCCCGGCGGGCCGCCGCGGAGGGCCGGTCCCTGTCCTCACGGAGGTCGCGGTGCACCGCTCTGCCCATCCCCTGCTCGCCGCCCTGATCACCCTGTCCGCCGCGACCTCCGCCGCGGCGCAGACGCCCGCCGCCGCGGCGCTCCCGCCGGCGGACAACCCGCGCATCACGCAGATCGTGCGCGACGTTTCGCCCGCGCGGATGGAGGCGGACGTGCGGCGGCTGGTGAGCTTCGGCACGCGGCACACACTGAGCGACACCGTTTCGCGCACGCGCGGGATCGGCGCGGCGCGGCGGTGGATCTACGACGAGTTCCAGCGCATCTCCCGCGACTGCGGCGGGTGCCTGGAGGTGCGGTACATCAGCGAGGTGATTCCCGGCGGCAACAATCCCCGCATCCCCACCGACACGCGCGTGGTGGACGTCGTCGCCTTTCTTCGCGGGCAGACCGATCCGAATCGCCACGTGCTGATCATGGGGCACTACGATTCGCGCGTGACGGACGTGATGAACGTCACCGCGGACGCACCCGGCGCCAACGACGACGCTTCCGGCACCGCGGCGGTGATCGAGGCGGCGCGCGTGCTCAGCAAGCACCGTTTTGACGGGACGATCGTGTTCGCGGCGCTGGCGGGAGAAGAGCAGGGATTGAACGGCGGCGAGATCCTGACGCGCTACGCCAAGGCCAACAACTGGCAGATCGCCGCGGTGCTGAACAACGACATCGTGGGCAATTCGCGGGGGATGAACGGCGCCACGGACAACACCGTCGTGCGCGTGTTCGCGCCCGGCATCGCGCCCGACGCGCCCGCGGCCGACCTGCGGCGGTACCTGTACAGCGGCGGCGAGCTGGACGTGGCGCCGCGGCAGCTGGCACGGTACATCGACCGCATGTCCGACGCGTACGTGCCCAATCTGGACGTGATGATCGTGTACCGGCTGGACCGCTTCGGCCGCGGCGGCGACCACACGCCGTTCTTTCTGGGCGGATACCCGGCCGTGCGGCTGACGGAGTTGTACGAGGACTACACGCGCCAGCACCAGGATCTGCGGACGGAGAACGGGATCCGCTACGGCGACTATCCCGAGGACGTGGATTACGTGTACAACGCGCGGATCACCTCGCTGAACGCGGCCTCGCTGGCGGCGCTGGCCGGGGCGCCCGCCGCGCCGGACTCGGTGACGGTGCGCGGCGCGGTGACGCCCAACACGGTGCTGCGGTGGCGCGCGGTGAACGCGGCGGACCTGGCCGGCTACCGCGTGTACTGGCGCCTGCCGGCGGACGTGAACTGGACGCACTCGCGGTTCTTTCCGGGCAACGTGACGGAGGCTACGCTGGAGAACATCGTGATCGACAACTGGTTCTTTGGCGTCGCCGCGGTGGACCGCGACGGGAACGAGAGTCTGCCGGTGTTTCCGGGGCCGGGACGGTAGGGGAAGTGCGTTGGTGCTGGGTGCTGGGTGCGTTAGTGCTGGAACAGCAGTACGAGAGTGCGAAGGTACGAGAGTACGAAAGTAATTGATGACGGGTGAGAGAAGCCGCCGGGGCCCGATGGAGGGCTCCGGCGGTTTTTCGTGTGGATGATGATGGGCGGGGGGCGGAGTCCAGGGCGGCCCCCACCCGGGCCGGCACCACCGGCCCACCCTCCCCCAAAAAAGACTGGGGGAGGGTTGGGGCGGCGGATGGGTCGGTGCGGCGGGCGTAGTTGGGCCCGGCGAGCGGATTCGGTGGAGCGGATGAATCCGCCGCTCAAACGGCGCAAAGCTCCGACACCGGCCGCTGGCGCGTCCGGTTCGGGGCTTCAAGTGCGTTGGGGCTGACGGCGGGGTCAGGACAATCTGAGACCTGACGATTTCATGTCCTCCAGCAGCAGATTTTCAACGCGGGGCGGCAGCCGGGGACGCGTGCCGAACCCGCCTCCGTACCGAACGGCTCCCCCTCCCCGCTTGCGGGGCGAGGGGGCTGGGGGGAGGGGGCTGCCCGCCGCCACGCCGAACCATCCGGAACGCACGATCCTGGGGTGTGCTCCCTCTCCCACATCCGTTCGTGGGAGAGGGTCGTCGTGCGCAGCACGCGGGGTGAGGGCCACAGCCCGCGGCCACTCCACATCCTGTACCCCGCCACGTAACCCACCCCGCCCGATCCGCGGCTACTTCGGTCCATTCGGATCGATCAGCCAGCGGCGCAGGCTGTCGAGCGCCATCTGCGCCGTCTGCCCCTTGATCCACTCGCGCCCGCGATCGGGGACGGTGAAGCGGCGCGACCAGGTGCCGCCCTCCCACGCCAGCCCGATGCAGACGGTCCCGACCGGCTTGTCCTCCGTGCCGCCGCCCGGCCCCGCGATCCCCGTGGTCGACAGGCCGAGGTCCGCGCCGGAGATGCGGCGCGCGCCGGCCGCCATCTCCGCCGCGGTCTCCGCGCTCACCGCGCCGAATTTCTCGATCGTCTGCTCCGAGACGCCGAGCACGCCCGTCTTGGCCTCGTTGCTGTACGTGGCGACGCCGAGCAGAAAGTAGGCGCTGCTCCCGGGCACATCCGTCACCCGGTCGCCGATGCGGCCGCCGGTGCACGACTCCGCCAGCGCCAGCGTCAGCCCGCGCTCGCGCAGCATCCGCCCGACGGTTTCCTCCATCCCCTCATCGCCCCCGGCGTAGATGGACGCGCCGAGCCGCTCGCGCACCACGGATTCCAGCGCGTCCAGCCGCGACTCCAGATCGTCGTCCGGCGCGCCGTGGACGGTGACGCGCACCTGCACGCGGGGGAACGCCGCCCGGAACGCCAGCCTCGCCTCCGCAGGATCGATGGCGCCGACCAGCAGTTCATCCAGCTTGCTTTCCGCCAAGCCGAAGGTGCTGAAGGTGCGCGAGGCGAAGCGCTGTCCCGGATTGCGCGCCGCCACCCACGGCAGCAGCGACTCCGCCACCATCCGCTTCGTTTCGCGCGGCACGCCGGGAAAGCAGGCTACGTGGCGCGTCCGTCCATCCACATCCACCGGACAGACGAAGCCCGGCGCCGTCCCCGTGGGATTGGGGAAGACGGTAGCGCCCGCGGGGAAGTCCGCCTGCTTCAGGTTGTTGGCGGGCATCTCCATCCCCCGCGACGCAAAGATGTCGCGGATGTGCGCAGCGGACGCCTCGTCGCGCACCATGGGGCGGCCGGCGAGGCGGGCGACGCAGGCGGTGGTCAGGTCGTCGGCAGTAGGGCCGAGGCCGCCGGTGCAGACGACGAGTTCCGCCTCCTCCAGCGCGCGGCGCAGGGTGCGGACGATGGCGTCCTCGTCATCCGGAACGGCGAATCCCGCCACCGGCTGAACGCCCAGCGCGCGCAGTTCGCCGGCCATGAAGCCGGAGTTGGTATCGGTGGTGAGCCCGCCGACGATCTCGTCGCCGATGGCCAGAAAAGCGGCTTTCACAGTAACGGCAGGGAATGGGGAATAGGGAATAGGGAATAGAAACAGCGCGCCGGGCGCGGAGCTTCGCTCATCAGCAAAGGCCCGGCCCGGCGCGTGATCCATCAGCTGCTTTCGTACTTTCGCACTCAGCAGTTCCGCACTAACGCACTCACGCACCCAGCACTCACGCACTTCCCTACTTCCCCCGCATCGCCTTCAGCGCCGACTTCACCGCGTCGCGCGGGATGCGGGTAAGGCCGTTGAACTCGCCGCCGGAGCCGATCCATTCGCCGCCATCGATGGTCACCACTTCACCGTTGATGTACGGCGCGCCGTCGGAGATCAGGAACGAGGCCAGGTTGGTGAGTTCATCATGCTTGCCGAAGCGGCCCATGGGGATGCGCGCGCGGGCCTCCGCCTCCAACTCCGGCGTGGGCATCAGCGCGTTCCAGGCGCCTTCCGTGGGGAACGGGCCGGGCGCGATGGCGTTGGTGCGGATGCCGTACGTGGCCCACTCCACCGCCAGCGAGCGCGTCATGGCCAGCACGCCCGCCTTGGCCGCGGCGCTGGGGATGACGAACGCCGAGCCCGTCCACGCGTACGTGGTGACGATGTTGAGAATGCTGCCGCCCTTGCCGGACGCGATCATCCCCCGCCCGACGGCGAGCGTGGCGTGAAAGGTCCCGTTGAGGACCGTCGAAACGACGGCGTTGAAACCGTTGGGCGACAGGTCTTCGGTGGGCGACAGAAAGTTGCCCGCGGCGTTGTTCACCAGCACGTCGATGGGGCCGAACCGCTCCGCGACGGCGGCGGCCATGGCCTCCACCTGCGCAAAGTCGCGCACGTCGCACGGATGGGTGAAGACGCGGTCCGGCGGGCCGATGTCGCCGGCCGCGGCGGCCAGGCGCTCCTCGCTGCGGCCGGTGATGGCCACGCGCGCGCCCAGCGCGGCAAAGGCCTTGGACATCGACAGCCCCAGCCCGGAGCCCCCGCCGGTCACCAGCACCGTCTTGTTCGCCAGCAGATCGTCCCGGAACACGTTGCCTCCGTCGCGCGATTTTGGTGTGATCCCCCGTGGTGCGGGTGACACTACGCGCGGACCGCGCCGCGCGAAAGGCCGGAGGCAGTGGCGCAGGGGCGGCGGCAGGCGCTAACTTGCGGCAGAATCAACGACTTTCGCCGCATCAAGACGCCGCCCCATCGCATGCGCATCCCGTTCATCCACCGCGCGTTCGCCGTGCTCGCCCTGGCGCTGGGGCTGGCCGTCGCCGCGCCGGCGCGCGCCCAGTTCGCGCCGCCGTCCACCGACACCACGCTCACCATCGTCCTGCTCACGATGGGCCAGGGCGACATGGTGTGGGAAAAGTTCGGCCACAACGCCGTGTGGATTCACGACCCCGCGGCGGGGACGGACGACGTGTACAACTACGGGATGTTCGACTTCAAATCCCCCGGGTACTGGAGCCGCTTCATCGCCGGAAACTGGCTGTACATGCTGGGGCGCAGCGACATCAACCGCACGCTGTTCGAGTACGACTACTTCAAGCGCGCGGTGTGGGGGCAGGAGCTGAACCTGACGCAGGCGCAGGCGCGGCAGGTGCAGCAGATGCTGCGCATCAACGCGCTGCCGGAAAACCGCGAGTACCTGTACGACTACTATCGCGACAACTGCACCACCCGCGTGCGCGATCTGCTGGACCAGGTGCTGGGCGGCGTGATCAAGGCGCGTACGAAAGATGTGATGACGGCGACGTCGTACCGCTGGCACAGCGAGCGGCTGATCGCCGACGACCGGCTGTCGTACTTCGGTCTGGCGGGCGGGCTGGGGCCTGCGGCGGACCGCCGGATCACGGCGTGGGAAGAGATGTTTCTGCCGTTCAAGCTGCAGGAGCAGATGCGCGCGACGCGAATCCGCGGCGCGGACGGCACCGTGCAGCCGCTGGTGCGCCGCGAGTGGACGCTGCTGGCCGCGCCGGGCCGTCCGCCGGTGCGCGAAACGCCACCGCCGTACACCATCGGCTTCGCCATCGCGGGGCTGCTGATCGCGGGCGTGCTGGTGTGGACGGGGCGCAGGGCGCGGCGTTCGGCGCTGGCGCGGTTCGGGTTCTCGGCGGTGAGCACGCTGTGGCTGCTGATGGCGGGAATCGGCGGATTCGTGCTCGCGTACCTGTGGGCCAACACGAATCACAGGATCGCGTACCGCAACGAGAACCTGCTGCAGCTTTCGCCGCTGGCGCTGGTGCTGATCGTGCTGGTGCCCTGCGCGGCGTACGGGGCGCGGTGGGCGGCGCGCGGCGCGTGGATGGTGGCGGCTACGGTGGCGGCGCTGTCGGTGATGGGCTTTGTGCTGCAGGTGCTGCCGGGGCTGGACCAGCGCAACGCGCAGATGATCTGCCTGGCGCTGCCTATCAACCTGGCGATCGCGTACGTGGTGCACGGATTCATGCAGGCCGCGCTGCCTCCGGTGGACGTGATGGCGCGCGAGCGGAAGAGCCGCTTCGGGCGCGCGGCGGCGCCGGCCAAGGCGCGGTAGGGCACACGGCGGCCCCCACCGAGCTCGTACTACTCGCCCACCTCCCCCAAAAAAGACTGGGGGAGGTTGGTCCGGCCGGAGAGTTCGGCGCGGACGCGCGTGCGGAGGTCGGCGCAGGAGGAAGGCGGAGATCGGAGAGGCGGGAAAGCCTCCTTGAGCGAATGAATCCGCCGCTCCAAAAGCGGGAACCCCCGACACGGCGCTATTCGCGCGCCGTTCGGGGCTTCAACTGCATGGGACGCGAGCCGAGACGGCCGGCCCAGTCCGCGCAGGCGGACTTCGTGTATTTCGAGGCGCGGTTTCAACCGCCGGGCGAGGGCCGTCGCACACGCACGAATCGAATCGGCGGCGGGGGCCTGGGGTGTGCTCCCTCTCCCACATCCGTTCGTGGGAGAGGGTCGTCGCGCGGAGCGCGCGGGGTGAGGGCCACAGCCGGCGGCGGCACGATCCTCCGCCGACCAGACGAGGCCGGGATCCCTGTACTCCCGTACTCTCGCACCGCCGTTCCGCACTAACGCACTAACGCACCCAGCACTAACGCACTTCATTTTCCGTCATGGAAGTCCAGATCTTCGGGACAAAAAGCTGCAACGAGAGCAAAAAGGCGCTGCGCTTCTTCAAGGAGCGCCGCATCAAGACCCATTTCGTGGACCTCAAGGAGCGCCCGGCCGCGCTGGGCGAACTCAAGCGGTTCGCCGAGCGATACGGCGTGCAGGCGCTGCTGGACCGCGACGGCAAGCAGTTCCGCGAGCGCGGCCTGCACGTGGCCGCCATCTCCGAAGCGCGCATTCTGCCCATGCTCGCCGACGATCCCCTGCTGCTCACCACGCCGCTGGTGCGCTCCGGAAACCATCTCACCATCGGCTGGGACGAAGCGAAGTGGAAAACCTGGATCACCCCGTGAGCCGCCGATGAGGATCGTCAAAGGAAAACTCGCAGGCCGCCACCTGACCTCGCCCAAGCAGGGCCGCGTTCGCCCGACGACGGAAAACGTGCGCGATGCGCTGCTTTCCGCGCTGGAACCGCGGCTCAAGGGCGCGCGGGTGCTGGACCTGTTCGCGGGCACCGGCGCGCTGGGGCTGGAGGCGCTTTCCCGCGGGGCGCGCTTCGCCGACTTCGTGGAAAGCGGGCCCGACAGCCTGCACGCGCTCAAGTCCAACGTCACCGCGCTGCGCATGCGCGACAAGGCGCGCATCTTCAAAAAGGACGCGCTTCCGTTCGCCAGGGCGCTGCCCGCGCGCAAGTACGACATCGCCTTTGCCGATCCGCCGTACGAGTCGCGCATGCTGGACCGGCTGATCGAGATGTGGATGGAAACGCCCTTCGCGCAGCTGCTGGTGGTGGAGCACGCGGCCTCGCACGAGCTTCCGCCGGGCGGCAAGCGGCGGCAGATGGACGACACCACGGCGGTCACCTTCTACCTCGCCCCCCCGCCCCCGCCCGAGGAGCCCGCGCCGGCGGACTCGGACGCGGAGCTGGACGCGCAGGCGGAGGACGTGGACGCGTGAGCATCGTCATTCGCCCCGCCACCGCGGCGGACGGAGAAACGTTCCTCTCGCTCGTCGACGCGCTGGCGGATTACGAGAAGCTGGACCGCCCTTCCGCCGACGCGCGCGAGCGGCTGATCCGCGACGCGTTCGGACCAGCGCCGCGCATCAGCGTCTTTCTGGGCGAGCGCGACGGAACGGCGGTGTCGTACGCCATCGTGCTGGAAACGTACTCCTCGTTCCTGGCGCTGCCGACGCTGTATCTGGAAGACCTGTTCGTGATCCCCGACGCGCGGCGGTTCGGCATCGGGAGCGCGTTCTTCCGCTTTCTGGCGGGTGAGGCGCTGCGCCGCGGCTGCGGGCGGATGGAGTGGGTGGTGCTGGACTGGAACCAGCTCGCCATCGACTTCTACGAAAAGCTGCAGGCGCGCCGGATGAGCGAGTGGTACACGTATCGCCTGACCGCCGAACAGCTTCGCGAGATTTCCGGCGAGGGCTGACCGGTTCGGTGGATGAACGTCATCAGTCCCGGAGGACGGCGTCGCGCGATGCCGTCCTCCACTGTTTGAGCGCCGGCGCGATCGGGATGGATCGCCCATTCTGGTTGATCGAAGAAAAGAAACGGACGATTGCGTGCTGCACCTGGAATCACTGCTGGAACGCATTCCCGCGCGCCCCGACGCGGCCGAGCTGGTGGCGGGATTTGTTCCTCCGCCGCGCTTTGCCGCCAAGCGCTTCGAGGACTACACGCCCGATCCCCGGCATCCCTCGCAGGCCGCTGCAGTGGCTCGCCTGCGCGCGGTCGGGGATGAGTTGCAGGCAGCGGAAAGTGGATGGTCGCGCATGCGCGCGGCGTTCGGGCGGGCCCCGCGAGGCGGTGGCGTGTACCTGGATGGCGGCTTCGGTGTGGGCAAGACGCACCTGCTCGCGGCGCTCTGGCACGCCTCGCCGCGGCCGAGCGCGTACCTGAGCTTCGACGAGCTCGTCTACACCATCGGCCTGCTGGGGGTGGACGCGGCGCGCGAGGCCTTCCGCGGGCAGCGGCTGGTGGCGGTGGATGAGTGGGAACTGGACGATCCGGGCAACCTGAAGCTGGCGATCGCGTTCCTGCGCGGCGCGCTGGCGGACGGCGTGCGCGTGGCGACCACCTCCAACACCATTCCCGACGAACTCGGGCGCGGGCGCTTCGACCAGAAGAGCTTCACCAGCGAGATCGAGGAGCTGGCGACGGCGTTCGAGGTGCTGCGCGTGGAGGGAGAGGATTTCCGCCACCGCCGGTTCCAGGCGGATCCGCGGCGGTCGTACTTTCTGGATGCGGAATCGATGGGCCGCGCGCGGGCGCAGGCCGGTCCGCGGTCGCTGGTCGTCCCCTTTCCCGCGCTGCTGGCCGGGCTGGGAACCGTGCACCCCATCCGCTTTCACGCGCTGGTGGATGCGGTGGATGAGCTGCTGATCGAGGACGTGCGGCCCATGCCCGACCTGTACGATGCGCTGCGGTGGGTGCACTTCGTGGACAAGGCGTACGATGGCGCCGTTGCCCTTGCCGCCACCGCGGAGGCGGATCTGGGCGACCTGTTCCGCCCCGACTGGCTGACCGGCCCCTACGGCAAGAAGTTTTCGCGCTGCCTGAGCCGCATGGAAGAGATGCTCGGCGAGCGCCGCGCCAGGCTGTCCGCAGAGGCCGCGCCCCCGGTGGCGTAAGGGGGGGATGGTCGCCCCTCGCGGACGGTGCCGCGTGCCTGACCTGGGGGATGAGATTGGCCGCGCCTCGAATAGGATTGAGCCGCAGACCTCCCTGAGCGAATAAATCCGCCGCTCAAAAAGCGGGAAGCCCCGACACGACGCCCACAGGCGCCGTGTCGGGGCTTCAACTGCATTGGAGATCAACCACTACAGTCTCAGGCTCAGTCCGCGCAGGCGGACTTCGTGTCCTTCGAGGCGCGGTTTCAACCGCCGGATGAGCGCCGCCGCACACGCCGGATTCTGATCCCGCGCCGACGCTCCCTCTCCGCAGGGGCGTACTCCATCGACCTACAGACGCACCACGCCGTCGGTGCCCAGCCGCGCCTCGATCTCGCGACGTACCGCGTCGAACGCGCTGTCCGCCATCACCGGAAGCAGTTCGTGCGTGGGGAGTGCCTGCTCCAGTTCCACCCACGACACACATCCCTCGTACCGGTTCAGGTCCGGCAGGGCGACCGGCTCGGAGAGGCGGTACGCGCGCACCAGCATGGCGTGCACGAACGGCTTGCCGCGATACGCGAACCGCGCGTGCGCGGCCGGTGGCGCCAGAGGATGAAGCCCCTGAATGCGGTCCAGCGCCTCCGGCGTCGCGATCCGCCACACGTCTTCCACCACGCAGTAGACGCGAAAAGGAATTCTGTCGCGCGACTCCGGTCCCGTTCCCGACAGCAGCGGGTGAAATTCCTCTGCCAGATCCGCCGGGTTCTGGTGCCATCCCGTGGGAAAGATCCAGAACTCGCGGTGATCCACGCCGAACTCGCCCGTCTTTTCATGGATGCCGCCCTTTCGCACCAGCAGCGACAGGCGCCCGGCCGCGAGCGCCTCATCCACCACCGACCACTCCTTGAGCGCCGAACGGTTGCTCGTTTCCATCACTCCCTCCCGAACGGCAGGGCCACGACGCGCGCTTCCGGCCCGTCCGCCGCGCCCAGGCGGACCGTGGCGCCGGGTTCCAGTTCACGTCGCGCGTAGCCCATGGCGATGGTCTGCCCCATCCTTGGCGAAAAGGCCGCGCTCGTCACCCACCCCGACTCGCGCCCGTTCTCCGGGTTGAAGAGCGGGGTACGCGGTGAGGGCGCGGCGGAATCCGCCAGCAGCAGGCCGCGCAGGTGGCGGTTAACGTGTCCCCGGTGCGCGATGCGGATGATGACTTCCTGCCCCGTGTAGCACCCCTTGGTAAAGGAGATGGCGCGCTCCATCAGTCCCGCCTCTTGGTACGCCTCGGTGGGAATGGTCTCCTCGGTGATGTCGATGCCGTAGCGGGGGCGACCGGCCTCGATGCGCAGCGTCTCCAGCGTACCGAAGCCGACAGGTCGCGCGCCGATGGCCGTCCCGTGCTCCGCGAGAGCCGCCCACAGCGCGGCGGCCTGCTCCGCGGGGACGAACACGTCGAAGCCCGCCTCCAGCCCCGCCTCGCGCGTGGCGGCAACCAGCAGGCGCGCGCCCGCGAACTCCGGCTCCACGAAGGCGTCTTCCGCCAGGTCCGCCGGGATCTCCGTGCCCAGCACCGCGGCGAGCAGTTCCGCCGAGCGCGGGCCGTACACGCCGATCTCGATCAACGAATCCGTCGCCTCGGCCCACTTGGCGAACATGGGCGGAACGAACTTCTTGAGGTGGTCGCGCGTGCCCTCCAGCGCCTCGCGCGCGATGTCGACGATGAGCTCCGCCGCGCCATCCACGTCGCGGCGAAAGGCGCGCAAGTCGGCCAGGGTGCGGCCCTTGGGCGTGAGCATGGCGGCGTAGACGCCCTGGCCGGCGGGCGCCTTGAGCAGGTCGTTGGTGATCAGCCCGTGCAGCATGCGCGCGGGGTCCTTGCCCCACAGGCGAAAGCGCGCGCGATCCGCCCGCTCCGCAAAGCCGGCGGTCTGGCGCACGGCCTGGTATTCCGCGGCGGCATCGCCAAAGTGGCGGACCACCTCGCGGCCGGCGACCTCGGCCCAGCGCGCGCCGGCGGCTTCCAGCGGCGCGCGCAGCGGCGACACCGTGGCGGGAATGGTCGTATCCGTCATCGTGATTCCCTTCCCCCTCGAGTTGCCCGGCGGACGATCGTCACGCCTGCGGCGCGCCTTCGCACAGGGTGCGCAGACGGTCATCCGCACCCTCGTATTCCGTCACCAGGCGCCGGACGTCCGCCGTGGATGCCGCGTTGGGCAGATCCACCTTGATCTCCTGCCCTTCGCCGCGCGGCAGAAAGATGATGGTGACCTTCCAACCTTCGACGCCGGTTGCCTTTCGGGCCACCAGGTCCACGCTGTATTCCGTGCCGCCGCACGCGAGGCGGTCTGCCAGCCGGTGCTCCTTCCAGGAGGAGCTTCGGGAGATTGCCATTGAGCCGTTCTGCCGGTGCGCGTTGAGTCCGTCTGCCGAAAGGGAAAAGATAACCCGCGCGTCAAACCCGCTGCAACGCGCGCGCATCAGGAAGATGTGGGGGATCGATGAGGATGACGGGTGGTGGCGGATGATGGTTGGTCCCGGTTGTCCATCGATGACGGATTGTCGATCGGTTGGTGGCGGGATGCGGATCGGAACGGCGGACGGTGATCGACGGATCGCGGACGACGATGGCGGTCATCGATGATCGATGATCGATCAACCATCAATGGCGGATGGCGGATGGCGGATGGCGACCGCCGGATGGGAGTGGATGAGTTCGGCGTGAAGAACAGATTCTCGCGTGCCGCGCGCGATCCTGAGCGAATAAATCCGCCGCTCCAAAAGCGGAAAGCCCCGACACCGGCTGCTGGCGCATCCGGTTCGGGGCTTCAACTGCATTGTGGGGATGGTGCGGCGCGTCCCGCGTAGTTGGCTCGGCGGAAAGTAGATCCTTCGTCGGCGCCATGGTTTCGGCGCGCGGGCGGAGAACGGCCGGCGCCTCCTCAGGATGACATGATTTGGCGTGGAAGACAGAGGGAACGTGCCGCCTCCTGCGTGGAGGTCACGCATCGAACCCGCCGCCGAGCCGAACGGCTCCCCCTCTCCCGCGGAGCGGGTGGAGGGGGCTGGGGGGAGGGGGCCCTCTCCGGCGGCACGTCAGCATCCGAAATCGAACTGAGTCGCCGTTCTCCCCTTCCCGTGCGTCTGTTTGCACGGGGAGAGGCCGGGGAGGGGCCTCACAGCGGCAATCCCCCTCCGTTCAGCCTCAGAAATCCTTGCGGATGCGCTCGCGCCAGAAGTCGGCGGCGGTGGCGAGGGAGCCTTCCGTGAACCGCAGGCCCAGCACCGCAAACAGCCCGCGCTTGCCGTAGTTGGCGAAGTCCGCGTCTTCCAGCGTGCCGAAGCGGTACCCGCCCTCGATCTCCAGCCCGCCCTTGAACCCCATGGTCAGCGACGGCGCCAGGCTCCACCGGCGCGCGCCGGTGATGCCTTCCGCCAGCAGCCGCCCGTCCATGCGCCCGCGCAGGTTGCCCAGCAGGTCGCGCTCCAGCCGCCCGCCCACGAACTGCGCCGTGGACCGCAGCGTTCCCGTGGTCTCCACCGTGTCGCGCGCCGTCGTCAGGCGCAGCGCGTAGCGGCCGGCCACGGTCCACCCTTCCAGCGGCGCCCACACGGCGTCCGTGGCCGCGATCATCCGCTGCTCCGTGCGCGCGCCGGCCAGCACCGTTCCCGCCAGCGGGTTCTCCGCGAAGCGCCACTCCAGCTTGGTGAGCACGTTCCACGCGTCCGAGCCCGCCGGCCGCACCGCCACGCCCAGCATGGAGCGCTCGCTGCGCGTCATCTCCTCGCCGGCCGCCGCGTCCTTGCGGTTGTCTTCGTACCAGTCGTGCCGGGTCAGCAGCGCGCCGTTGCGGCCCAGCGCCATGTCGCCGCCCAGGTCGAAGCGCCATCCGCTGCGCTGGTCGCCGTCGTGGAACTCGGCGCGGCTGCTCATCCGCGGGCCAACCGTCGGCAGCAGGTCCAGCCCCAGCGAGCCGGCCCAGCGCTCCTGCTCCTGGTGCGCGAACGGAAGCGAGCGCACCGGGTCCACCAGCGGCGCGCGGTCCAGCCCGAAGCGGCGCTCCATGATCCCGTTCACCGTCCAGCCGCCGCCCAGCGCCAGCGACTGATTCCACCCCAGCACCGCGGCGTGGCGCGCCTCGCCGGCTTCCATCCGCTCCACCCCCGCCATGGCCCGCGCCCCGAAGCCGATGTCGGTCTTGAGCGTCAGCCCGGCGATGGCGTAGGCGGCCGAGTCCGGCGCCATCCGCGCGCGGCGCCAGTTGCCTTCCATCCGCACGCCGGGCACGATCAGCTGCGACGCGCCCACGCCGATCTGCTCCGGCCGCGTGGCGCCCGATTCCGGGTTTTCCAGCGGGCGGCTGCCCTCCAGCCACACGTCCGTCGTGGGGGTCAGCGCCAGCGTGGCGCGGCCCAGCGCCACGGACGAGGTGCCCGCCGCGCCCTGCGCGTCGCTCAGCATCCCCGCCTCGGCGGTCACGCGGCGGCCGGCCACCTTCTGCTCGGCCGTCAGCGTGGTGCTCTGCCGCTGCACGTCGTACTCGCGGAAGTTCTGCCGCTCGTGCCGCAGCCGCAGCCGCGCGTCATCCGTAATCCGCAGCTCCGCGCCCAGGCGCAGCTCCTCGAGCCCCGAACGCAGGCGCGGGTTCATGCTGCTGGCGAAGCCGTCGCCCACGCGCAGCCACTCGGCGCTCACGGCCATGTGGTCGCCCGGAATCTCCCAGCGCAGGTGCGCCTGGCCGGCCACCGAGCTGCTGTCGCCGCGCGCGCTCAGGATCTCGCCGCCGAACAGCAGCCCGCCGCGGCGCATGCGCACTTCCGCGCCGAACAGGTCCGAGGGCGAGGCGCCCAGCGCCTGCAGCCCTTCGCCGGCCGTCCCCGTGCCGTCGTGCACCCCAAAGAAGGCCACGCCCAGCGAGTCGGCGCCCAGCCGCGGCATCAGCCGGGCGGCGTCCGTCTCCATCCGCAGCCCGCCCACGAAGCGCGACTCGCCGCCGGAACGGCGCTCCAGCAGGGCGACCACGTACACCGGGTTTCCGTACGCGTCGCGCGACGGAACCGCGCGGCTCAGCATCACTTCGCCGGTGCGGTAGTCGATCTGGTAGTCGTAGAAGCGCAGCAGCTCGTCGCGGCGCAGCAGGCGCGCGGCGTTGTCGCGGTCGCGCACTTCCACGGCGATGCGGTCCGTGCCCGGCCGCACCCGCCCGCCGAAGCGGTAGGGGCCGCTGGTGCCGTCGGCCTCCAGCTGCGCCTGCGAAAGCGCCTGGTCCGTCAGGCTGCCGAAGGCGCGCCACACCACGGCGCCGGTGCCCACGCGCGCCGCGGCGCCGGTGAGCGAGCGGCCGTAGCCGCCCAGCCGCTCGCTGCCGCTGAAGTCGCCCGTGGCCACGTCGCCCATCTCCACCCAGTTCAACCCGCGCTCCACCCGCGCCGACAGCGCCTGCGTCGACGACCCGAAGGTGCGCCGGTCGCTCTCGTCGCCCAGCGTGGGATAGCGGCCGTCTTCCGACGGATCGTAGCCGCGCCCGAAGAACTCGGTGTCGCCGTCCTGGCGGCGCGAGTCGTAGGTCACGCTCACCGCGGTCTGCGCGTCCAGCGCCCCGCGCACCACCATGGCGCCGTAGCTTTCCGGCGCCGCGCCCACACCCACCTGCACCGCGCCGGTGGCGATCAGCGGCCGCGTCGTGGGCAGCACCGTCAACGGCAGCGTCAGCGTGGCCTTGGCGGAGCGGATCCGCAGCTCGCCCGCGCCGATCAGCGACCCCGCGCGCAGCGGCAGCGCGACCACGCCGTCCACCCCCGCGCGTCCCTGCCACCCCTGCGAGCTGCCGTCCGCGTCCTCACCGCCCAGCATGGCGCCCACCGCTTCGGCCGTCACCTGCGGGCCGTCCGCCACGGGGACGCCCCACTCGTCCAGCACCCGGACCCGCACCGGCGTGGGGCGGCGGTCTTCCGCGCGCAGCTGCACGGGGCCGCCCACCGCCTCCAGGCTGTGGGGCGCGCCGGAGCGGTGCACCGCCACGCTGTCCCAGCGCTCCTGGCCCCACGAGTTCCTGGTCCACGCGCGCAGGCGGCCGGGGCCGGCGTCCATCTCCAGCCCCACGAAGTCCATCGAGCCGTCCGGGCGCAGCACGCCCTCGCCCACCATCCGCTCGCCGGCGTACAGGCGGGCGGCCGCGCCGGGCTCGCCCTGCAGCCGCACGTTCATGCGGTTGGTGACGACGATCGCCCCATCCATGGGCGCGGTGATGCGGATCCCCGGGCCGGCAACCATGGACTGGCGCTCCTGGTCGCCGCGCGCCGCCTCGCTCCACA
Source organism: Longimicrobium terrae (assembly GCF_014202995.1). Classification (NCBI taxonomy): domain Bacteria; kingdom Pseudomonadati; phylum Gemmatimonadota; class Longimicrobiia; order Longimicrobiales; family Longimicrobiaceae; genus Longimicrobium; species Longimicrobium terrae. Next base: position 112,550 of record NZ_JACHIA010000016.1, on the reverse strand, counting down.
GCGGGGCCACCGTCGCGGGGACCGGCTCCGGCGAGGTGGACGGGGCCGCGGCGCCGCCGCCGCCCGCCGCCGCGACGACGGGCTCCGTGCCGGGCACCAGGCGGAAGCCGGCGGTGGGCATCGTCCATCCATCCACCTGAACGCGCACGTCCATGGCGGACCCGGGGGCCAGCCGCGCGCCGCGGGGCAGGCTCAGCGTGTCCAGGCGCAGCACGTGGCCGCCGCGGCGCAGGTCGGGGAAGCTGAAGCGGCCCTGCGCGTCGGTCGTCACGACCTCGCCGCTGGCGCTCCACACTTCCACGCCCTCTACGCCCTGGTCGCCCGCGCCCTGGCGTCCGTCGCCGTCGCGGTCGATCCACACCTTGCCGATCAGGGTGCGGCTTTCCATCGGCTGCCCCTGCCGCAGGCGCACCCACGCGGTGGCCGTGTCGCTGGAGATGCGCCCGTTGTCGGCCTGGGCCCAGGCGTGGTTGCCCACCCGCGTGCCGCCGCGCGGCGCCGTGGCCATCACCAGCGAGTAGCGGATGGTGATTTCCGGCGTGGGCCACAGCGGGCCGGCCACGAAGAACCGAACCATCCGCCCTTCCATCTGGATGGAGTCGGCGCCGGCCACGCCCTCGCGCACCAGCCGCGCGCCCTCGGGAAGCTCGTCCGTCACCATGATGTTGCGCAGCGGGGCCAGGCCGCGGTTGCGCAGGGTGATGGTGTAGGGGATGGCTTCGCCCAGCGACGCTTCCAGCGCGGAAGAGGTCTTGCTGATTTCCAGCTCGCCGCCGGTGGGCTGCTCCACGATGATGGGAAGCGAGCTGGCGCTCACCCCGTCGGCGTTCTCGGCGCCGGCCCAGGCGCGGTTGACGAGGGGCGCGCCGCGGCCGGACTCGTTCACGCGGGCGGTGACCTCCACCTCGCGCGCGGCGCCCGCGGCCAGCTCGCCCAGCGTCCAGCGCACCACCTGCCCGGTGATCACCGCGTCCGGCCCGCCGCTTACGGGGACCAGCCCCTCCGGCAGCGTGTCGGTGATGACGACGCCGCGGGCCGCGTACCGGTCCGACGAGTTGCTCACGCGGATGGCCCACGCCACCGACTGTCCGTACGCCACGCTGTCGGCGCTGATCTTAGTCTTGCTCAGCTGCAGCGCGGGGCGGCCCAGGTCGGTGACCGCGGGGGTGGAGACGACCGTCGTCGTCCCGGAGGACAGCGAGGCCACGTTGGCCAGCACCGTGGGATCGGCGTCCGCCGCCACCACGGCGCGGAAGGCGATCGTTCCCTTGGCCGCGGGCTCCACGGCACCCAGCGCGACGCGCAGGCGGTCGCGGCCGCCGTCCACGCGGTCCGCCGTGCCCGCGTCGCCGTCTTCCGCGTCGGAAAGCGCCGCGCCGTTCCAGCGGACCGAGCCGGGAACCAGCCGCGCGCCGGCGGGAAGGGTGTCGGAAAGGAGAACGGCCGGGGCGACCGCGTCGCCCGCGTTCTCATACGAAATCGTGTAGACCAGCGTGTCGCCGCGGGCGGCGGAGGCGCGGTCCACCCGCTTGTCCAGCGCCAGCGAGGCCGCCGGCGTACGCACCGTCAGCCGGTCCGTCACCGAGGACTGCGCCTCGGCGGCCGCCATGCTCACGGCCTGCACCTGCACCGTCATTTCGCCGTCCGCCGCGTCGGCGGGGGCGTCAATCACCAGCAGCACGGGGACGGCGGCGCCCGCTTCGGCCGCGAGCGGCGCGGCAATCGCCGGCTCACCCTCGTCCAGGGCGCCGTTCCCGTTCAGGTCCTGCAGCAGGAGGGCCGTCCACCCCGCCGGTGCACGCACCGACAGGGTGAACCGGTCCGCCCCGTTCCCCAGGTTCTGCAGCACGTGCGCGAGCACGCGCCGCGATCCGGGAGCCATTACCGCGGCGCGGGGAGGCGTGATCGCCACCCCCGCCGTGCGGGTCACCGTCACCGTGGCCTCGGCGTCCAGCCGGGCGCGCACGGTGTCACCATCCCCCTGGTAGGTGGCGGTGGCCCGGTTCACCACCGGCTGCGTGACGGGAACCTGGGCCGCGGCGCGAGCCGCGGGGGCCAGGGCGAGCACGAGGGCGAGCGCCAGCCCCCGGCGGACCGAAGTCCGCCGGCGGCTGGTGCCGTCCATGCCCGAGCGCGAAAGGAAGCGCATTCCCGTGATCAGCCGGTAGGTGGGATTCGCGTTACTTGACGCGGACGCGGATCCAGAAGTACCGCGACGCGGCCGGCGCCAGCGTGCCCGTCAGGCTCGCGCTCACGGTGCCGGAGGTCTCGGTGATCGTCCATCCCGCGGCGTCGGTCGCGGTGCTGACGTACGTCACCTGCGAGGGCAGCGGATCGCTGACCGCGACGGTGGCCGCGGCGGCGCCGCCGGCGTTGGTGACGGTGATGCGGTACCAGATGTACTCGCCCGGCAGCACGGTGCCCGAGACGGCCGTCGTCTGGTTGTCGCGGAACGCCTGCTTGGTCATGGTCAGCGCGGCGCGGATGACGATGACCGTCACGGTGCCGGTGGTGGTGACCGCGGAGTTGTTCCCCGAGGTGGAGGTCAGCGTGATGTTGCTGGTGGAGCCGGCCGGAACCTGCGAGACGGTGTAGTTCACCGTGATGGTGACGCTGCCGCCCGCCGGAATGGTGACCTGCCCGCCGCTCACGCCCGTGCCCGTCATGGTGCCCAGCGTGACGACCGCGCCGTTGCTGCTGGCCGGAACCAGCGAGTACGTGTCGCTCGCGTTGCCGGTGTTGGTGAGCGTGTACGTGGCCGAGTAGCCGGTGCCGTTGCTGGGCAGGCGGTACACGGTGGCGTTGGACGAAGCGCCGCCTTCCACCGTGGTTCCGGCGCCGCCGGCCACCGGGGGAATCACGTTGGTGGTGGACGCGTCCGACGTGGTGGTCACCCGGCGCGACGTGGCCGTCAGGGTCACCGGCGTCGTCTGTCCGCCGCGGCCCGGGGCCACGGTGTAGACCACGGTAACCGTCACGGTGCCGTTGGCCGGCACGCTGGTGACCGCGAGCGCCGCGTTCAGCGCCGCCAGCGTGGGATAGGTGGTGCTGCCCAGCTTGTAGCCGGTGATGGTGACGCCGGTGCCGGCCGTCGTGGCCACGGTGACGCTGTCGACGCCGTTGCCGCTGTTGGTGATGGTGAACGGCAGTTCATTGCCCGTGCTGGGCGACGCCGGGGTGACGGTCGCGGGCGACGCCACGTCGGGGTTGGCCAGGTAGCCCACGGTGACCGACGCCGACGCGGTGACGTTGGCGTAGGTGTTGTTGTTCGCGTCCGTCCAGCTCGCCGTGGCCGTGTTGGTGATCACGGTGCCTTCGGGAGTCAGCTGTGCGCTGGCCGGCTTCACCAGCGCCACGGGCGCCAGCAGGAGTGCGGCGAGCGCGGCCCGCCTCAGGGTCTTCATCGGTGTTGGTCCTCTCGGAAAATTGGGTAGGGAAAGGGGAAAACCTTACGGCCGGGCGGCGGGCGCAGGGGCACCCGCCACACGGGCGTCAAACTCGGCGGTGACCGTGGCGCCCGGCGCCACCTGACCATCCACCGTCCATCGTACGTGCGTGAACCGCTCGGCGGGGATCGGGCGCCGCACCCGCTGTCCCTGCTCGTTCGTCACCATCTCCGAGGGCTGGGCGGCAAACGTCCGCCCGCCATCGGCCGAAAACTCCACCCGCGCGTCGGTGCGGCTGGCGCGCGTCGACGCGTCCACCAGGCGCATTCCGCCGGCGAGAGGGTTGGCCAGCGTCACGCCGCGAATCGGGGACGACCCCGGATTGCGGAACGCCAGCCGGTACCGCAGCACGTCGCCCGGGCGCGCCGTGGCGTCGCGGCGCGTGGACCCGCGGGCCGCCTCGGCCTGCGCGGTGCGGTTTTCCACCGTCACCGACAGCGGCGACGGGGTTCCGCCCTGCGCCCGCAGGGGCATGGCGAAGAACAGAACCAGCGCGAGCGCACTCAGGCGCGAAATCACAGACTTCATCGTTCTCGTTCCTTGTGAGTGGCACAGCGCGGGGGCGGGCGCGAAAGCCGCCTGTCCCGCGCGGAGGGTCAGCGGATTCGCGCGACAAAGGTGAAGTTGGCGGCCGGGGGCGAGGTGCCCGCGGCCAGGTCTCCGGTCAGGGTCCAGCGCAGCCGGCGCACGCAGGCGTCGTATCCCACGGGAGCGCCGCAGCCGCCGGCCACCGGCGTGTATCCAAAGGTGACGCCGTCGCTGCTGTACGCGGCCACCGCGGTCACGCCGGCCGGCAGCGCCTGGGTGACGGAAGCCAGCTTGAAGGCCACCTGCGGGGGCACGGAATCCGTCACCACCACGCCGCGGGCGGCGAACTCGCCCACGTTCCTGACCTGCATGGCGTAGGTGAGATCCGTTCCCGGTGACAGCGTGTTGGCCGGGGTGACGCCCTTGGTGATGGTGAGCCGCGGGGCCACCCGGCGCATCTGCGTGTAGCCGGTGTCCTGCGCGGGCGCCAGCGTGGGATAGGTGGCGGAGCGCGCCTGCAGGTTGATGAGGCCGGGCGCCCCGGTGCCCACCGGAACCGTGTACCACACCAGCACGTTCAGCGTGGCGCCGGAGGCCAGAAAGACCCGCGCGCTGTCGCCGCGCGTTCCCCGCGTTACGCCCGGGCCGGTGATGGAGTCCAGCACCATCAGCCCGGCGGGGGCGGTGACCGATGAGAGCAGGTCCGCGTTGTCGCCGGTCAGCGACACGTTCTCCACCGTGAACTGGCGGGAGTAACGGCCCGGCAGCCGGCTTTCCTCCACCGTCAGGCCATCCGGCGTCACGTTGACGAGCGACACCGACAGCGAGGTGAGAATGGTCTGCAGCACCACCATGTCGCCGCCGGCCGACAGCGCCACGGCCGCCGTGCGCGCGCGCGGCGTGAAGTACGAGGAGGCGTTGTAGGTGTCCAGGTCCACGCCGTATACGTTGCTGCGGCCCGGAACGGTGGTGTTGATGGTGGAGTTGTACGGATTGGCCGCCGGGTTCAGCCCGTCGCTGAACGGCGATCCGTTGAACAGCAGCTGCTCGGGATACTGTGCGTCGCCCGCGATTTCGGCGTCGCCTTCGTACAGCAGAAAGGTGACGCGCGCCTCGGGCTCGTCCGCCGCCATGAAGTTGGTCAGGTTCACGCTTTCCGTGGCCTGGCGGAACGCGCGCAGGCCGTGGCGCAGCTGAATGCGGCGGACGGGAAAGGCGGGGTTGCTGTAGACCACGAACATCGCCCACCCCTTGGCCACGCCCTCCACGTCGCAGTACGGGTTTCCGGTGCTGACGGTGAAGTTGCTCACGCCGTAGGTGCCGTTGCCGCGCCACTGCGCCGTGACGTCCACGAACCCGCCGAAGTAGCGCAGGTTGTTGCCGTTGTACGGATACGTGCTGACGGAGGTGACTTCGGCGTTGACGGTCACCGCTCCGCCGGACGGACGGGCCAGCGTCACCGACGCGTCGGTCGTGGTGCCGCTGCCGGCCCAGTACAGGTAGGCGGCCACCAGGGTGGACCCCGTGGGGATGGCGACGTTGGCGGTGCTGCTGTTGGCCACCGCGCAGGCGTCGCCGCTGTTGCTGCCGGTGCGGTGCGTGTTGCCGACGGCCACGTAGTCGATGGTGCCCTCGTGCTGCCGGGCCAGCGTAAGCACCTGCGCCGCGGCGGGGGAGGAAACCAGCAGGCCGATGATGACGATCAGCAGCCCCGCGGCGCGGCCCGCGTTCCCGATGCGGAACACGCCCCCGGTCGCGGCTCCACGGCCCCACGCGCGGGACTGCCGGCCCGGGCGCACTGCGCCGGACCGGAAAGTCATCCCGTCGAATCGTGAGAAAGCCGCGGAGAACAAGGAAAAATCGCGTCAGTTGGAACGTGAGCCGGGCGAAGCAATCGGTGGGGCCGCAAGGCGGGCACGAGCTTCAACACAGTGGGGGCGCTGGGAGATGGCCCAGACCCGCCCCGCTTCGCCGCCGGAAAAAGGCAACGAACATACCAATTTAGCCTTCCACGTAAACAGGTATCCTGCAACAGCTTACAAGGATTGTTGAAAGTAGCCCGCGAGCACGTGTTCCCGTTTGGAAACACGCTCCGGTTCCCGATCCGCGACTCCGCACCCCAGGGGACATCGCGTTCCCCGCCGCGCCGCAAATGTTTATCGGGGATGGGGGCGCTCCGCCTCCGACAACTCTCTCCGTCCGGCCGTGGGGAATGACCGGCCGGGTGCGCCGGTCCGGGGTGAGAGCCGCTCTGGAGTGTGTCGGCCGGACGGCGCGTTCTTCTCCGATGAGCGTCTTCGGCACGAGGCGGCGCGTCATCCATCACCAAGCGGCGAACGTGGATGCGCGGACGGCGGCGTGCCATTTGCGACTGTGCGGTCCTCCATTTCCGTCGGGGAAGTGCCCCGGCGCGGCGGACCAGGCACGCAGGAGATCGACATCATGCCACGTGGCGGACGCGAGATTTTTGACCGGGCGCGCGGACTCTGGGACCGGGTCACCGGCGGCGACGACGGACCGGGCTTCATTCAGCACCAGGACGCGCCCAACACCCGCAACCACGGGTTCGGCGGCAGCCGGGCGGCGTTTCGCGAGCAGCAGAACGCGGGCGGGCGGCAGGAGAACAGCCTGCGCACCGAGTTCGGCGGCCATTACCAGGGCGGCTTTCAGGGCGGGCAGAACCGCGGTCCGCAGGCGGGCGGACCGCGCGGCGGGTTCACCAGCGCGCCGCAGCCGATTCAGCCGTACCACAGCGGCGGGCTGCGCGGCGGAACGTCGGACCGGTACGACAGCGGGTTCAACCGCGGCCCGCGGCGCGGCGGAATGGACTATACCGACCGCGGATGGGACGACGTGGGCGACCGCGGCTTCGACCCCGCGCGCATGAGCGGCTCCGGCTCGCTGGGCGGCATCGTGGAGAACCGCGGCTGGGGCGACGAGGACGACGTGCGCGGCGGCTACCGGGGCGACGCGCAGCGGGGCGGCATGCGCGACGGCTACGTCAACCGGCATCCGGGCGACACCGGCTACCGTGCCGGCCGCTACGAGCGGGACCTGGGGCCGCGCGGCGGATACCAGGGCCTGCGCGGAAACGGGTTCGAGGGCCCGGCCGGCGGTTTCGGCGGGACGGGCGGGAACGCACGCGGCGGGCAGCGGGGCGGCGCGCCCCGTGGCGGAATGCGGACGGGCTACGGCGCAGACTTCGGCCCGCGCGGCGGCCGGGGGAACTACGACGCCGGCTTCCGCGGCGGCCCGCGGCACCCCGGCGGCCCCAACCTGGACGAGTTCGGCCAGGGGCTGCGGTCCATGTACAGCGGCACGTACAACGAGGGCGGGGTGCTGGGCCAGACCTCCGACCGCGAGTTCGACGTGCCCGAGGCCGGTCGCCAGCACGAGGGCGGCTGGCAGGGCCGCGGCCGCCGCTGACCCACGGGAACGACGTACAGAAGAACGGGCGCCTCCACGTGAGGCGCCCGTTTTTCTTATCCCCTACCCTGCCCTTGTCGTCCCCGCGACCTCCGCGCCCCCCGCGGCCCCCGCGTGAGTGCTGTTGACCTGCTCTCCCGATCCGATGTTCTCGGCCTTGAACCGCGGTTCCGCCTACTCAGGTTCATTTGCGCGAGGCGTCGCACATCGCCGGGCTGTGAGGCCCCTCCCCCGGCCCCTCCCCGTGCAAACAGACGCACGGAGAGGGGAGAATTCACACCGGGCTCCGGGACATTGGTGCCGGTGAAGTCCCCCATCTGTTCGGGGACTTTCCGCAGTTGCTGCGGCAACTTCAGTTGCTCCCGCATCTCGGCCTCGCGGCTCACGGCGGATCAAGGAGACGGCCGTCCGCGCTGGTCTGACCCAGCCGTGAACGAGAACATGCCTCCATCGACACCGGGCCGATGGAGGCATGTTCATCCGCGAAGCGCCAGCGGGCTACGCGCCGCGCAGGTAATCCAGCAGCACGCCTGTCATCACCCGCATGCCGACGGGGATGGAGGCGTCGTCGGCCATGAAGGTGGGCGTGTGGTGGTCGCCGGAGGTGGTGCCCGGCGCCGTGCTCCCCAGCCGGTAAAAGAAGGAGGGCGCCGTGCGTCCGTAATACGCGAAGTCCTCCGCCTGCGGGGTGGCCTGCAGCTGCACCACGTTGTCCGCCCCCAGCAGCCGGGCAAGCGTGGGCTGCACGCGCGCGGAAAGCGTGGTGTCGTTTACCGTCATGGGCGTGGTGCGCTGGTACGAGAGGCTGAAGCTGCCGCCGCCCGCGCGCGTCACGCCGTCCAGAATCTGCCGCATCCGCTCCTCCACCCGGTCCTGCACGGCGGGGCTGAAGGTGCGCACCGTGCCGTACAGCACCACCGAATCGGGGATGATGTTGAAGCGCTCCCCGCCGCGGATCATGCCGATGGTGAGCACCCCCGGCTCCATGGGCGACATGCTGCGCGAGCGGATGGTCTGCAGCGCCGTCACCGCCTCGGCCGCCATCACCACCGGGTCGATGGACAGCTGCGGCGTCGCCCCGTGCGCCTGCCGCCCGCGGATCGTGACGATGAAGCGGTCGGAAGCCGCCATCGCCGGCCCGGGCGTGTAGCCCACGTGCCCCACCTCCATCTGCGCCAGCGTGTGCAGCCCGAACACGGCCTGCGGCGTGAGGTCGGCGAACAGCCCTTCCTTGAGCATCAGCGCCGCGCCGCCTTCCTCTCCCGGAGGCGCGCCCTCTTCCGCGGGCTGAAAGATGAAGATCACCGTTCCCGGAAGTTCCGCCTTCATCCCCGCCAGCAGCGTGGCCACGCCCATCTGCACGGCGGTGTGCACGTCGTGGCCGCAGGCGTGAGCCACGCCCACCTGCTGCCCCAGGTATTCGCCCTTGGCCACGGAGCGGAAGGGGTACGGCGTCACTTCCGTCACCGGCAGCGCATCCATGTCGGCGCGCACGGCGATCACGGGGCCGGGGCGGCCGCCGCGCAGCACGCCCACCACGCCGGTGTGCGCCACGCCCGTGCGCACCTCCATCCCCAGCGCGCGCAGGTGCGCGGCCACGATCCCCGCCGTGCGCACCTCGCGGTTGCTGAGCTCGGGATTGCGGTGCAGGTCGTGGCGGATTTCGGTGATGCGCGGCGTCAGGCGCTGCACCTCGGCGGCGACGCGCGCGTCGGCGTTCTGCGCGCGGGCCGCGGCGGGCGCCAGGGTGAGCGCGCCCAGCCAGAGCAGCGAGCAGGTCCTCATGCGGTCCTCGGGGGATGGGGATCGGGAAGCGGGATGGTGCGTATCATCCGTCCCCGCCGCCCGGAAGTCAATCCGCCGCATCCGCCGTCCCTCCCCGAAGCTCCGGCGGATGACGGAAAACGCAGAACGGCCCGGGCTGCGTGCCCGGGCCGTTCTGGTCCCGCGATCTATGTGAAAACCGGCGATGCGCCCGCCGCTCTCGCGTCCCGCCGCGCGGGTCAGTTCGCGCGTTCCACGTTGATGTCGCCATTCACCGTGCTGATGCGCACGCGCGATCCGCCGCGGCCGATCTGCCCGTGGGCGGTGCGGTTGCCGGGGCTGCGCGACTGGTTCCGCTCCACCCCGAAGTCGCCGTCGATGTCGCCCGACACGGTGGTCGCGGTGACTTCGGCGTTCACGCGGTCGCCAGCGCGCACGGTGACGTCGCCGCTGACGGTGCTGAACGTGGTGTTGCCGCTCATGGCGCCAAAGGTCACGTCCACGTCGCCGCTGACCGTGGTGGCCGAGGCGGTTTCGGAGGTGCCCACCCGCACGTCACCCGACACCGTGTTGGCGCGCACGTCGCCGCGCAGATCGTCCGCGCGCACGTCGCCCGACACCGTCGACGCCACCAGGCGCACGCCCGCGGGGACGCGGACCGTGTAGTTGACGGTGGCGTTCATCCGGCCGTTGCCGCCACCGCCGTTGCCGCAGGGGCTGGTGCCGCGGCCCGTGCCGCCGTTGCCGGGATACACCGTGCAGATGATGGTGCGGCCCTCGCGCTGCACCACTTCCACGCGCAGGCGGTCGGCGTCGCGGCCGGTGAAGCGGCCCACCACTTCCACGCGATCGCCGGAAGCGGGGCGCGCGTCCACGTCGCCGCTGATGCCGTGCACCTCGATGGCCTGTCCGCGGGCCACCTGGCCGCTCCAGCGGAAGTCTTCGCGCTGCGCATCCGCGGGCGCGGCCATCCCCATTCCCGCCGCAAGCGCGGCCATCACCGCCATCCGTACGTGCCGCATCGTCGTTCTCCCGTAGTCAGTGTCGTTGGTCTTCACGGCATTGGATGCGTGGTCCGGCGCGATGGTTTAAGGCGGTAGAGAAGAAGTTTGTCCCGGGCGTGAAAGGATCGAGGGATGAAGGGTTGGGCGTGCCCCTCCGCTGCGCTCCGGGTCGGGCTTCGCGCGCCGTAGGCAACGATACAGCTGTTGCCAACGGCGCCGAGCCCGCGGTGCGCCCGGGTTTCAACGCGGATGGCGAAGTCCAGGCGCGGCGCACCGCGTTCTCGGCCCTGCGGGCGCGAATCCCTCACGCAAGGACGGAGTGCGGAAGTACGAGAGTGCGCGGGAACGGCCGCCAGAGCAGGCGGCCTGTCCATCGGCCGATTTGATTGACGTCCGCGCTGTGGCGGGCTACCGTAGCAGCAACCTCGCGGGTTCCTTCCTCTGCGCCGCACCGGCGCCGCTCCCAGAAAATTGCATGCGCAGACCCTCGCCGTCCGTGCGCGCCTGTGCCGCCGCCGTCCTTTCGGTGCTGGCCGCGTGCGCCGACAGCACGCCCGTCGCGCCGGTGGAAGCGGGTGCGCCCGCGCCGCTCGTGCGGATGGACTGCACCGCCAGCGTGCGCGCCCGCTCTCTGCGCTGCGAGCCGGGCCAGGGCGGCGCGGCCGGGGTGAGCACCAACCTCATCGTGGGCGGGCAGGGCGTCTACGTGCGGATGGGGAGCGCCAACACGGCCTACGACGGCTCGGCCATCTTTCAGGCCGACGTCACTGTGCAGAACCTGCTGGGCCAGCCCATGGGCACCACCGACGGCGTCACGGTGGATCCGGGCGGCATTCAGGTGTTCTTTGCGAGCGGGCCGGCGGTGACGTCGGGAACGGGGAGCGTGGAGGTGGACAACGAAGACGGAACCGCCGACTTCCTGGGCGGCGATGCACCCTACTTCCGCTACGTGGAGCGGCTGACGACGGAGCAGACGAGCGCCGCCCGGCAGTGGCGGTTCTCGGTACCGGCCACGGTGCAGACGTTCGCCTTTTCGGTCTACGTCTCCGCGCCCGTGCCCCAGCAGAACGCACTGCGGATGATCGACACCAAGCCCCGCACGCTGGCGGCGGGCGGCTTTCACAGCTGCGGCCTCGTCCCCAGCGGCGACGGCTTCTGCTGGGGCCCCAATGACGACGGGCAGCTGGGACGCGGCGCCCCCGACAGCGTGCCCCGGCCGGTGGACCGGGGTTACATCTGGCGCACCATCGCCGGCGGGCGCTTTCACACCTGCGGCATCACCCGCGACGACGTGGCGTACTGCTGGGGCGACAACCAGACCGGGCAGCTGGGCGACGGGCTGGAGGACGACAACAACGTGCCGTCGCCCGTGGAGGGCGGCCGCAGCTGGCAGCAGATGGACGCCGGCGCGGGCCACACCTGCGGCGTGACCACCGCCGGCCAGGCGTTCTGCTGGGGGGACAACAACGCCGGGCAGCTGGGCGTGGGGCACATGACCAACACGCGCGTGCCGGAGCCCGTGTCCGGCGGGCGCGTGTGGGTCGCGGTGGATGCGGGAACGGACCACAGCTGCGGCATCACCCGGGGCGGCGCCGCCTTCTGCTGGGGCGACGACAGCCAGGGCGAGCTGGGCACCGGCGGCGGGCCCAGCACCGTCCCCGTGCTGGTGGCGGGCAACCACTCGTGGCGGTCGGTGACGGCGGGGGAGGACTACAGCTGCGGCGTGACCTCGCTGGGCGTGGCGATGTGCTGGGGGAGCGACTTGTCGGGGCGGCTGGGCAACGGCGCCGCGCCGGATGTCTCCACGCCGCAGCCGGTGGACGGCGAGATGGAATGGGCGTGGGCCTCGGCGGGGCGCGAAACGTCGTGCGGCATCACCACGGCGGGCGCGGCGTACTGCTGGGGAGACAACGGCAACGGCGAAGTGGGTGACGGAACCGAGGAGGACCGCGATGCCCCGGCAGCGGTTCCCGGCGCGGGGCAGAACGTGACCCAGATCGACAACGGCGACTACCACACCTGCAGCGTGAACGCGGCGGGCTCCCTGCGGTGCTGGGGCTACAACGCCCAGGGCCAGCTCGGAAACAACTCCACGGCCACGTCCTTTTCCCCCGTCGCCGTCTCCGGTGTCCTGACCTGGGCCCCCTGACGCGATCGGCGGCACCTTCTGCATGAAAACGGCGCGCCCGCATCCCTCTCGGGGATGCGGGCGCGCCGCTTTTCATCCTCTGATCCAGAATCCTGCGATCCGTTCCTCCGTGACCTCCGTGCAACCCCCGTGACCTCCGTGTGAAACGGCAGTTGATCAGCCGCCGCCCTCACCCGGTCAGCCCGGGCGAGATCAGCGGGCGCGCTCCAGGCGGATGTCGCCGCTGACGGTGGTGACGTTCAGTTCCTGCCCGCCGCGGCCAATGTCACCGCGCGCCTGCCGCCCGATCTGGATGTTCAGGTTCATCCCGGCAATGCGGTCGTCATCATCATCGTCGGCGTCGGTCATGGAGCCGCGGCGCAGCTCGAAGTCCGACTCGATCTCGCCCGACAGCGTCTGCGCCTGCACGCTCGCGTTCACCCCCGAAGCCAGCCGCAGCAGCACGTTTCCGCTCACCGAGGCGAATTCCATCTCCTCGTCATCCATTTCGCCAAAGCTGGCCACTACGTTGCCGCTCACCGTGGCGGCGCGGGCGGAGCCGGTGGTGGAAACGCGTACGTCGCCGGCCACGCTGGCCACGGCGACGGGGCCGCGCATTCCCTCGGCGGTGATGTCGCCATCCACCGTGCCTGCGGAGAACTTCACCCCGGCGGGAACGCGCACCACCCAGTCGATGCGCGCGTCGTCGTGATCCACCGTCCCGTCGCGGTCGCCGGAGCGGTTGTTTTCGCAGTCGCGCGATTCATTCGCGTCGCCGGACGCGCGGTAGACGGTGCAGATGGTGACGCCCTCGTCGTTCTGATCGACCACGATGCGCACGCCGCCCGCCGCCGAACCGCGGCGGTGCCCCACCACTTCCACCTCGTCACCGCTGGTCAGTTCGGCGCGCACGTCGCCGAACAGGCCGTTGATTTCGATCTGCTTGCCGCGGGCGATGCGTCCGCTCCAGCGGAAGTCTTCCTGCGAGGTCGTGGCCGTGGTGATGGCCGAAGCCGAAACCGGGGCCCGCAGCGCGCTGGCCGCCTGGGCGATGTCCGTGTGCGCCGCCGCCCAGAAACCCACCACCGCCGCCGAAGCGGCCACCATCGTCACGTACCGCATCGTCCCGCTCCTGTGGTCATCGTTGTCGTCAGGGGAGATCGCGGCCATCCGGAACCCGCCACGGCCGCATCTGAAAGGCTTGGATGCGGTGGTACGGCGAAAGGTTTATCGGATGGCCGGCCGAGTGTTCACGCGGTGGGCGGCCGCGTCTCCGCCCCTTCCGCGGCGCGGATGATTTCGTGCAGGCGCGCGGCGGAAAAGGCGCTGGTTTTGGGCAGGATGTCCAGCGCCTGACGGGCGAGCTCTACCGCTCGCGCGGTGTCGCCTTCCGCGAGTGCCAGCGCCGCGAGCGCGCGATTGCGTTCGTACGGCTTTACGCTCGCGCTCACCGGGGGAACGGCGGCCAGGTGCGTCCGCGCGGCCTCCGCATCTCCCGAAATGGCGGCGAAGTAGGCGGCCTCCACGTGCATCGCGGGGACGAGCGGGGCCGGCCAGCGGTCCAGCAGCGCCATCGCCCGGTGCCACGCGCGCGCGGCGGCGGGGCGGTCGCCCGTATCCAGGTGATAGTAGTAGGCCATGCTCCAGGCCATGGACTCTTCCAGCGAGCCGTCGCGCAGCTCCACCAGCCGGTCTACCTGCGGCCGCGGCCAGTCGCGCACCGGTTCGCCCCACATCATCCGCGTGACCAGCGTGACCGTGGCGGCGTGGCGATCCGCCCTGGGGCCGCCGCGAGCCAGCCGCAGCAGCTGTCCGCCGTCGCTCATGAACCCGCCGGTGCGCATGGGGATGAGCGTCGCCGCGCCGATCGCCGCCGACATCGTGGCCGCCATCCCCGCCACGAAGCCCGCCAGCGGCGGCATGGGAACGCGCAGCGCCACCCATCCCGCCACCAGCGCGAACAGCAGGCTCGCGGCGGGGCCGCCACCCACCATCAGGGCGAGCTGCCGGCGGATGCGGTCCGTGGTGGCGGGCAGGCACCCCGCAATGCCGCCCCAGAGCCCCAGGCTGCGGTTCCAGCTCACGGCAAGGCGGCCGCCGTCGTATTCCCGCTCGATGCGCACGGGCCCCGCGGCAAACAGCATGAAGCGCATTCCCGCCGCCACGCCGGCCGCCACGTGCCCCGCCTCGTGAACGGCGATGGCGGCAAAGATGAGGATGATGGAGAATGTGACGATGATGGGGAGCGTCCACGCGCCGTACCCCGCGCGAAGGGCGTGCAGCGTCGTCTGTCCCAGCCCCGGCAGAATCTTCAGGATGAGGAGCGCGCCGCCCGCCCCCACCGCTGCACCGGCAAGCCCGGCGAGTGCGCCGGATCTGCCCCGCCGGGTTTCGGGAGCCGGTGGCGCGAGCTCGTCGCCGGCGTGCGCGGCGGAATCGGGCATGGGGGTTTTCAGGTGATGGGTGGGGAGGGAAAGCGGGAGGGCGGACAACAGCAGACACGTGCGTCTGGGACGGTTGGGTGCATGCGGAGGCAGCCCTCACCCCCCAGCCCCCTCTCCCGCAAGCGGGCGAGGGGGAGCCGTTCGGCGCCACGACGGGTTCGGCTCGCGACGCGATCTCCGCTGTCCTGACGCAGTTGAAGCCTCGATCGTGGACGCGTCAGCGGCCGCGAGTCGGGGCTTACCGCTGTTGGAGCGGCGGATTCATTCATTCGTTCAACCAAATCCGCTCGCCGCGCCGTTCTCATCGAACGAGGCGCCCCTGCTTCTCATCGGTAGAACGCTGCTTTGATCGGGCACGTCCCGCAACGCCTGGGGCAAATCGATTCGCTGCCCTGCAAACGGATGGACGAAGCGGTGGGTTCATCATCCACCATGAAACCGTGGAGGAAAACCGGCGCATGCCTTGCCCGCAGCGGTGCGCGGGCCCAACATCCCGCCCGACACCGTCTTCCGCATCCCGAGCCCGAGCATGACCGAACACGCCGCCGACCTTCGCGCCCAGCTGCTGGCCCGCATTGCCGCGGGGCCGCACGCGCCGCTTTCCGACGGCGACTTCAACCGGCTGGCGCTCGCCATCTTTGCGCACCAGTTCGCCTGCAACACGCCGTACCGCCTGTTCTGCGAGCGGCGCGGCATGCGGCCCGGGACCGTGGCGGACTGGACGGAAGTGCCGGCCGTGCCGACGGATGCGTTCAAGGCCGCGGCGCTCGTCTGCGGCGATCCGGAGGCCGCGCAGGCCGTATTCCGCACCAGCGGGACGACCGCCGGGCGCGAGCGGCGCGGCACACACTATCTGCCAGACGTGGCCCTGTACGATGCGGCGCTGCGGGCCGGCTTCTCCGCGCACCTGCTGCCGGACGGCGCGCGGCTCCCCGTCATCTCCCTCGTCCCCCCGCCGGCGGAGATGGGCGACTCGTCGCTGTCGCACATGGCGGGCGCGGTGGTGGCGGATTATGGAACGGAGCGCAGCGGCTGGTTCGTCTCGCCGGACGGCGGTATCGACCACGCGGGGCTGGACAACGCCCTGCGCGGCGCCGTGGAGCGCGGCGAGCCGGTGTGCATCCTGGGCACCGCCTTCGCCTTTGTGCACTGGCTGGACGCCCTGCGCGAAAGCGATACGCGGCATGCGCTTCCGCCTGGCTCGCGGCTGATGGACACCGGCGGATTCAAGGGCCGCTCGCGCGAGGTGACGCGGGAGGAACTGTACGCGGGCCTTACGGACCGGCTGGGGATCCCCGCCGCGTGGTGCGTAAACGAGTACGGGATGACGGAGATGAGTTCGCAGTTCTACGACGGCGTCGCGGGCGCGGCGCTGGCGCCAACCGAGCGGATGCACGTGGGCCCGGTGTGGGTGCGTACCCAGGCCACCGATCCAGAAACGCTGCGTCCGCTGCCGCACGGCGGGGTGGGCGTGCTGCGGCACCTGGACCTGGCCAACCTGAATTCGGTGATGGCGATTCAGACGGCGGACCTGGGGTTCACCACGCCGGAGGGATTCCGCGTCCTGGGCCGCGCGACCGGGGCGGAGGCGCGCGGCTGCTCGCTGGCGATGGACGACCTGCTGCGCGCCATCGCCCGCTGAGCGTCAGGCGGCGCGGCGGGCGCGCGCGCGGCGCAGAACGCGGGCGAGCAGAAAGAGGAGCGCGGCAAAGGCGGCGGCCAGCGCCGTCTGCTGCAGAAAGAGCAGCCCCGGGCCCGGGGTGAAGATGTTCATCACCGTTTCCACCAGCCCGTCGCCATCGATGGGCACCTTGGGAAACAGCTTGCCCAGCGAGTAGGGATGCTGCCCGGTGAACGGCCATCCCAGCATGAGGTTGGTGGGCCCGCTGTCATCCAGCAGGTCCAGCAGCAGGTGGGAAGAATATCCCGCGCCGAGCACCACGCCCCACCGCCACCCGCCCACCGCCATGCCGATGGCCGCCCAGACGACGACGGCGGCGATGCTGTGCGTGGCGGTGCCGTGCAGCGTCCAGCCCTTTCCCGTCAGCATGCCGAGGATGATGTCGACGTCGGCCAGGGCGCCCATGACGGCGCCGGCCAGCAGCGCGCGGCGGCGGGAGGGCGGGTTGCGCATCCCGGCCAGCGCCACCTCCGCGAAGCCGGCGCCGGCGAGCATGTGTGCGGGAGGAAACGGCATTCGTTGTCGGCGGCGGGGATGCGCGTGGGCCGGCGGTGCCGTCCCTGCGAAAACAGGTGAGGCGTGAAGATGCCGCCCGCAGCGTCCGCCTACAAGTGCAGGGCGGCGGCGGGGGACGGTCGGAGAAACTCCTGGATGGAGATGGGTGAGCATGCACACGACCCCGGTGGATGCGGTCCACGCATGGATCGAGGCGGTGAACGATGCGGATGCGGACCGTCTGGTGGCGCTTTCTGATGCGCGGGTGGAGATCATCGGACCGCGCGGGTCGGTGCGCGGAGCCGAGGTGCTGCGCGACTGGCTCACCCGCGCCGGGCTGACGATGCAGGCGTCGCGGACCTTTGCGCGCGGCACCGCCGTGGTGGTGCACGGGCGCGGCGTGTGGCGCGCGCCGGACGGGGCCGTGCTCGGCGAGCAGGACGTCGCCTCGCGGTTCGTGGTGGAGGAGGGAAAGATCGCCGCCTACGAGCGCTTCGACGACCTCGCCGCCGCGCTCGCGAGGGCGGGGCTGGCGGAGGAGGATGAAGTGAGCGCGGGGTGACGGGAGAGGAGGAGATGTCGGCGCGTGTCCCCGGCTGTGGCCCTCACCCCGCGTGCTGCGCACGACGACCCTCTCCCACGAACGGATGTGGGAGAGGGAGCACACACCAGGATCGTGCGTCGGATGGTTCGGCGCGGCGGCGGGCGCCCCCCCCAGCCCCCTCGCCCCGCAAGCGGGGGAGGCGGGTTCGGAGTGCGTCCCCCGGCTGCCGCTTCGCGGTGGAAAATCGCTCTTGGAGGACGTGAAGTCGTCAGGTCGCGGATTATCCTGACCCCGCCGTCAGCCCCAATGCAGTTGAAGCCCCGAACGTCGCGCGCAGCGCGGTGTGTCGGGGCTTTGCGCTGTTTGAGCGGCGGATTCATCCGCTCTCGGAGGGTTGGGCGCCCCGCCGTGGTTGGTTCAGCGCACCCGGACGGATCACGCCATCCAGCGCACGAAGCCGATTCCGGACGCAGCTACCCGCGCGGCACCTCGTGTGCGCATCGCGAAGACACGGAATCAGCCATCACCCGCACTCGCCCAGCATGCCGAACCCCGCCGCGCAGCCGGAACCCTGGACGCACCACCAAGCCGTGGTCAACGACGTGCGCCTGCACTGGGTGGAGGCGGGCGACGGGCCGCTCGTGGTGCTGCTGCACGGCTTTCCCGAGTTCTGGTACGGGTGGCGAAAGCAGATTCCCGCGCTGGCGGCGGCCGGTTTTCGCGTGGTTGCGCCGGACCTGCGCGGCTACAACCTGTCCGCAAAGCCCGCGGGCATCCGCCCGTACCGCGTGCAGGCGCTGGTGGACGACGTCGCTGCGCTTATCCACCACCTCGGCGCGCGGCAGGCACACGTTGTCGGCCACGACTGGGGCGGAATCGTGGCGTGGTGGCTGGCGATGGTCCACCCGGAGTGCATCGACCGGCTCGCGGTTCTCAACGCGCCGCATCCGCCGGCGTTTTCGCGCGAGATCCGCCGCAATCCCAAGCAGATGCTGGCGTCGTGGTACGCGGGATTCTTTCAGCTTCCCGCGCTCCCCGAGGCGGCGCTGCGGGCCCGCGACTACGCCGCGCTGCTCGGCATCTTCCGGGCGGAATCCGTGCGTCCCGGCGCGTTTTCGGAGGATGACCTGCAGAGGTACCGCGAATCGGCGTCCCAGCCCGGCGCGCTGACGGCCATGCTGAACTACTACCGCGCCGCGACCCGTTATCGGCCACCGCCCACGCGCATCATCCCGCATGACACGCTGCTGATCTGGGGCGTGCGCGATCAGGCGCTCACGATCGAACTCACGGAAGGGCTGGAGGCGTGGGCGCCGCGCCTGCGCATCGAACGCATCCCCGAAGCCAGCCACTGGGTCGCGTCCGAATATCCCGATCCCGTCAACCAGCTTCTGACCGGCTTCCTCGCTCCGCCGCGCGCCTGACGGCGGATTCCGGACGGCGGTTCATCCATCATCCGTCACCGGTGATCTACATCAGGCGCGGAAGATTCTCATCCACTAAAGCGCGCGGCTGGCCGGAAAGGATCAGCCGGGGGCGCGCTCGTCATCCACCGGAAACGTACGACCGATCGCGGGACAGGGATTTCGTGCGCGGGGGCGGAGATCCGTCCGGCGGTTGAAACCGCGCCTCGAAAGACACGAAGCCCGCCTTCGCGGGCTGTGGGTTAGGGTTCGGTGCGTCGCGACGAGTTCAGGCTGACTGGATAGGGGAGGCTCTCTACGGATCGGGAGAGCCGGGAGTTAGTGCCGACCGAAGTCAAACGGCCGAGCGCTCGCTTCCAGAAGCCGCCACGGGATCGTCATCCTCATCCGAATCGCGATCGCCGCCTTTGTGCCACGGAAGGCGGCCCTCGATCTCCACCTCCAGCGAAAAGCTCAGAAAGGTGCGGATGATGACGATCACCCCGAGGATGCCCAGGTTGTGGAACGAGGGCTCCACCGCGACGGTGCCGATGATGTCGGCAATCACCAGAAATTCCAGCCCCAGCAGAATCCCGCGCCCCAGGTTGCGGCGATAGGCCTTGTACGCCGGCGCAAACCGTCCCGCGCGGCGCCAGTCCACCAGCATCAGCACGGTAGACGCCACGGCTGTGACCGCCAGCATGGCCACGCCGCCCGCCTCCACCCCCGTCGCGATCCAGTGGACCACGTGGTCCATCACGGAAATCTGCTCCGCCGCCTGCATCAGCACATCCGCCATCCCGTCCCGGGTTCATCCCGCATTGCTGGCAACGAGAGTGCCGGATCGCATCCAGAGCACCGGGACGGGCACACGATTCGCAGCCCGGGCCGGTGAACCCGCAATCTCCGGACGTAATGCGCCTGACCCGACAGCAGCAGATTCTGATTGGACTCGCCGTCCTCCTCATCCCCGTCCTGATCTGGGCGGCCACGCGGAAGGGCGGCGAAAACACGCCACGCGTGGTCCACGAAACGCCGCGCGCCCCCGCGTCGGTGCAGGCCGCGCGCGGGCCCGATCTTCCGGACGAGATCGAGAAACTGCTGGGCGAGGGGCGCAACTGGCGCGCGGCGCGCCGGCTGCGCGCCATGACCGGCCCGCAGACCGATCCCGCCGTCATTGTGGTGGCGGCAAAGGCGGAGGCGGGGTGGGGCGGATGGAACAACGTCATCGACCTGCTGGAGGGCAAGCCGTGGCTGGACCGCACGGCCGGCGGCGATGGATGGTACCTGCTTGGGCGCGCCCGCGAGCACGCCCGCCGGTGGAACGACGCGGCTGAGGCGTACGGAAAGTACGTTGCGCTGCGTCCGGAAGGCGGCGACGCGGCCGCGCGCGGCGAGCGCACCGTGGGCGAGTTGCGGTACGCGCTGGCGCTGCTGCGCGCCGGGCGCACGGACGAGGGCGTTCGCGCGCTGGAGCACGCCCGCGCGGGGGTGCCGGTGATCTCCGGCTGGGTGTCCATCCTGGCCGCCGAAGCCGTCGCCGAGCGCGGCGACACGGCGCGCGTCCGCGCCTTTCTGCCCAAGCCGGAGGAGGCGCCGTCCCCCGCCCGTGCACGCCGCGCGTGGCTGGATGCGTATGGTGCCGCGCGCGATTCCGCCGGAGCCCGCACGCTGGCGCTGCGCTTTCGCGAGGCGGCAAAGGATACGGCGGGACGCGCGGAGATGTCGGTGGCCGCGGCGCGGGTGGTGGACGCGGCCTCCGCGGTCCCGCTCCTCCGCTCCGTGCTGGCCGAGGCGCCCACCAGCGGCGCGGCGGTGGAGGCGGCGCGGCGGCTGGGCGCGCTTCCGGGAATCACTCCCGCGGACCGGCTGGCGATCGCGACCGTGTACGACCGCGCCGGCAACAAGGCGCGCGCGGCGGACGGCTACCGCGCCTGGCTGGCCGCCAATCCCAACGCGACGGACGTGCGGCTGCGGCTGGTGCGCGCGCTGTTCGGCGCGGGCCGCTTCGCGGATGTGGACGCGGCCGCGGCCCCGCTGCTGGGGGGTCCGCCTCCGATCGCGGCGGAGGCGATGTACATCGTAGGGCGCGCGCAGTACCGGCGCGGTGACCGCACGCGCGCGCGGCAGACGTGGAACACGGCGGCCACGCGCTTTCGCGGCGTTCCCGCGGCGGGCGAGGCGGCGTTCATGCTGGGCGACCTGAGCCACGACGCGGGCGACGACGCCGCGGCGCGCGCGGGGTATCGCCGGACTGCGGACGGCTTTCCGGGGACGCCCTCCGCGGGGATCGCGCTGATGCGGCTGGGGGGGATGGCGTACGTGGCGCGCGACTACGCCGGCGCGGCGCGCATCTTTGACGAGTACCGCACCCGCAACGCCGGCGGCGAGTACTGGGCGCAGGCCACCTACTGGGCCGGACGCGCCCGCGTCGCGGCGGGAAAGGCGGATGAGGCGGCGCCGCTGTTTCAGTCCGTGCGGCAGCGCGAGCCGCTGTCGTACTACGCGCTGCAGTCGGCGGAGCGGCTGAAGCAGCCGTTCTGGCCGGTGGAGCTGAAGCCCGATCCCGCTCCGGAGCCGGCGGCGACCAATCGAGTCACGGAGTGGCTGTACGGCGTGGATCTGCTGCGCGCCGCCGGGCTGGACACCGAGGCGGCGGCGGAGGTGGACCGTCTGGTGCGCGCGGCGGGGGACGAGCGCGCGGTGCTGTATCCGCTGGCGGAGGGGATCAACGAGCGGGGCTACACCTCGCAGGGGATCCGCGCGGGGCTCTCGATGCAGAAGGCGGGCGAGCCGAACAGCGCGCGGCTTCTGCGCATTCTGCATCCACTGCCCTACCGCGGCGTGATCGAGGGCGAGGCGCGCGCGGCGGGGCTGGAGCCGGCGCAGGTGGCGGCGATGATCCGGCAGGAGTCGTGGTTCAACGCCCGGGCGCAGAGCGGCCCCGGCGCGCGCGGGCTGATGCAGGTGATGCCGGAGACCGGACGCGGCCTGGCGCGGGGGCTGGACATTCAGCAGTGGGAACCGGAACTGCTCTTCAACCCGGAGCTCAACGTGGCAATGGGGGTGCGCTACCTGGCGGACCAGATGCGCGCCTACCGCCGCTCGCTTCCCAGCGTGTACGCCGCGTACAACGCCGGCCCCGTGCGCGTGGAGCGGTGGCGCGCGCTCCCCGAGTACCGCGACGAGGAGCTGTTCACGGAGCGGATTCCGTACGTGGAGACGCGGGATTACGTCAAGATTCTGACGAGGAATACGGCGGTGTACCGGGGGTTGTACGGGGCGGGGACGGCGAGGAGCAGGGAATAGGGAGTAGGGAATAGGGAATAGGGGAAGTACGGAGAATGATGGTGCGCGGGGGCGAGTTCGCGGGCGGCCCCCACCCGGGCCGGCACCACCGGCCCACCCTCCCCCAAAAAAGACTGGGGGAGGGTTGGTGGGGCGGATGGGCCGGTGCGGGAGGCGGAGTTCGTCACGGCGGCGAGTATCTGGAGCGAATGAATCCGCCGCTCCAGAAGCGGGAAGCCCCGACACGACGCCCAAAGGCGCCGTTCGGGGCTTCAACTGCATTCGGGACCGGCGACAATGGCGAGGGTTCAGTCCGCGGAGGCGGACTTTGTGTGGTTCGAGGCGCGGTTTCAACCGCCGGGCGAAAGATCGCCGCCGCAAGCCGAACCAATCAGCCGCACCGATCTGGGGTGTGCTCCCTCTCCCACGTCTGTTTGTGGGAGAGGGTCGTCGTGCGCAGCACGCGGGGTGAGGGCCACAGCCGGCGGACGCCCCCAACTCCGCTGGCCGCACGAACAAAGGTGCTCGCTCCAATCCATTGGAGCGAGCACCTTCTTCCATCCATCACCATCAACTCCGACCGATCATCCGCCATTCACCAACCCACGTCCATCAACCGCCGGTCAGTACGCCTGGTCGGCGCCGGAGCGGAAGCCGTAGTCTCCGCCGGGGAGCGTGTCCACACCACGGTCGGCGTAGTCGTCGCTCGCCATCTCCAGCTCTCCCGCGTACACGCCCACCTCGTCGCCCGGCTCCACGTGCGCGGCGGCGGCAAACTCTTCCTCCTCCAGCTCGAACACCTCGTCCTCATCCGCGCCGCGGCCGCCCAGCAGGCCCGTGGCGCCGGCGAGAACGACACCCAGCCCCGCTACGATGCCGAACGCCAGCGCCGCGGCGCCGGGGTGCAGCACCGCCTTGGTGTAGGCGCTGGTGCGCATCACGCGGCCCTCGTAGTCGCCGCGCGTTTCGCCGTTGTCCAGCGGCGGCTGATACAGCGTGTCGCGGCGTCCGGGACGCGTGGGCTCGTCCTTCTGCTGCTGATCCACCATTCCCCGCATGGCCTTGTCGGTAGCGCCGGGGGAAAGGATGCCCATCATGGAAATCGCCCGCCCGCCGCCGCCGACGGTGACCGACTTCCGGGGGTGCTGCGCACAGAACACGATGGCGTCGGCCACCGTTTCCGGCTTGTACACGGGCGCGGGAAGCGTGGGCTCGTGGTCCATCAGGTTGCGCGCGTGCTGCGGAAAAGGAGTGTCGATGGAGCCCGGCTTGATGATGGTGACGGAGACCGGCGCGCCGTCGTACTCCAGTTCCACCCGCAGCGCGTCGCTGAACGCCTTGACCGCGTGCTTGCTGGCGCTGTAGTGCCCCTGCATGGGCACCGCGCGGTCCGACACGATGCTGCCCACGTTGATGAGCGCGCCCCCGCCCCGCCGCAGGATGGGGAGCGCCGTCATCGCCCCGTTCACCATCCCCCAGTAGTTCACGTCGAACAGCCGCCGCGCGTCCTCCAGCGGCGTATCCTCCAGCGCGCCGTAGATGCTGACGCCCGCGTTGTTCACCCAGGTGTCGATGGTGCCGTACTCGCGCAGCGCGGTTTCCGCCACGCGGCGCACGTCGTCGGGATTGGCGGTATCCGCCACGCAGTAGACCGCGTCGCCGCCGGCTTCCACGATGGCGCGGGTGGCGCGGCTGAGACCCTGCTCGTCGCGGGCGGCCAGCACCACGCGCGCGCCGCGCTGGGCCGCCTTGCGCGCGGTCGCCAGCCCGATACCGCTGGACGCGCCGGTGATGACGATCACCTGATCGGCAATGGGCTTGAGCTGAATATCCATCTGCGTTCTCCCCGTTGGCTGGACTCGACTTGGAGGCGCGGTGCGGGTGCAAGGCGCGGGCCGGTTCCGCATCATTCTACAGGCCCTGAACACGGCGGTACGATTCACGCTGATCGCCCCCGTATTCCGCCGCATCCGTATCGACCGGACGCGGCGTTTTCATCCAAATCTCTCAGGGATACCGCAATGCGCATTTCCCGCTGGACCGCGCTGTCGGCGGCGCTGCTGCTGGGCGCCTGCGCCACCGCCGAACCCCGTCCCGCCACCGCCGGCGCCAACGCGGTGGACCGCGCGCACCTGGACGCCATGTCGCACGAGCACGCGGGCGAAACGCCCACGCCCAACGGCTCGGCGATGGAGCCGCGGCAGGACGTGGTGGCGCAGGACGTGGAATATCTGACGGTCGATGGCAAGGCCGTGCGCGGCTACGAGGCGCGCCCCGCGAACGCCGCGGTGGGCGCCAAGCTGCCCAGCATCATCGTCATCCACGAGTGGTACGGATTGAACGACAACGTGCGGATGATGACGCGGCGTCTGGCGGGAGAAGGGTATCGCGCGTTCGCCGTGGACATGTACAACGGGCAGGTGGCGTCCAACCCGGACGAGGCGCGCATGCTGATGGGCGGGGTGATGGAGAACCCGCAGGGCGGCACGGCGAACCTGGCCGCGGCCGCGCGGTCGCTGGAGACGCGCACCGGGGCGGACCGCATCGCCATTCTGGGATGGTGCTTCGGCGGCGCATGGTCGCTGGAGGGCGCGCTGAGCATGCCCGCGCAGATCGACGCGGCGGTGATGTACTACGGCCGCCCGGTGACGGACCGCGCGCGCTTGGCGGGCCTTCGCGCGCCGCTGCTGGGGCTGTTCGGCGGGGCGGATCAGGGGATTCCCGTGGCGCAGGTGCGGCAGATGGAGACGACCCTTCGCGAGCTGAACAAGGACGTGACCATCCAGGTCTACGAGGGCGCCGGTCACGCGTTCGCCAATCCGTCGGGCCAGTCGTACAACGCCGTCGCGGCCGAGGATTCGTGGATGCGCACCACGGCTTTCCTCGCGCGCCACCTCCGCTGAACCGCCGTTTCACACGGAGGGCACGGAGGGGACACGGAGGGCACGGAGGACGGCAACTGATTGAATCACGCAGAGCAGCAGAGAAGCAGAGAAGCAGAGGAAAAGCACGGACACCATCACCCTGTCCCTGTCTGTTCTCTGCTCCTCTGCTGCTCTGCGTGAGGCATGTTGTTGATCTGTTCCTCCGTGCCCTCCGTGCATCCTCCGTGGCCTCCGTGTGAAACGGCAGTTGACGGATTGATCGCCCACCCTCGCCATCAGGCCCGCGGCGCCGCAGATTGACGCCTGTCCACACGATCCCGATCCAGCTCGCCCGGCCCATGCCCCGCCCGCGCCTTGCTCCGATTACCGCCCTCCTCCTCGCAGCGACGTTCGCGGCGGGGTGCGGCGACCGCGCGGCCGAAAAGCAGGCGCCGCGCACGACCGTTTCGGTGTCCGCCGCGGCCAGCCTGCGCGAGGCGTTCACCGCCGCGGAAAAGGAGTACGAGGCGGCGCACCCGGACATCGACATCCGCGTCAACTTCGGCGCGTCGGGCGCGCTGCAGCGGCAGATTGAGCAGGGTGCGCCCGTCGACGTGTTCGCCTCCGCCGCGGAGAAGCCGATGGACGCGCTGGAGAGCCGCGGCCTCATCGATCCCCGCTCACGGCGCAGGCTGGCCGGCAATGAACTGGTGCTGATCGTTCCCACGGTGGCGAATTCGGCGGGGGTGCGCGGCTTCGCGGACCTGTCGCTTCCCCGCGTGCGGCGCGTGGCGCTTGGCGTGCCCGCTTCCGTTCCCGCG
Organism: Longimicrobium terrae; assembly: GCF_014202995.1. Lineage (NCBI taxonomy): Bacteria > Pseudomonadati > Gemmatimonadota > Longimicrobiia > Longimicrobiales > Longimicrobiaceae > Longimicrobium > Longimicrobium terrae. Next base: position 86,714 of record NZ_JACHIA010000016.1, on the reverse strand, counting down.
GGCGAGTACGCGGACCAGGTGCTGCGCACGCTCGGCATCCGCGATTCCGTGCAGAAGAAGGCCGTCCTCGGGCAGGACGTGCGCGCCGTGCTGGCCTACGTGGCCTCGGGCGAGGCGGACGCCGGTGTCGTGTACCGTACGGACGTAGCCGCGGCGGGGAACCGCGTGCGGATCGTCGCGAGCGCGCCCGCGGGATCGCATTCTCCCATCACCTACCCCATTGCCGTCACCACGCAGGCGGCAGACGCGGCCGCGGCGCGCGCATTCGCCGGCTTTCTGCTGGGCCCCCGGGGAAGAGAGATCCTGCGCGCGCACGGCTTCGTCGCGGAGTGATGGACGCCTCGCCCATCCTGCTTTCGCTGCGCGTCGCCCTTTCCGCGCTCGCCTTTGTCGCGGTCGCCGGGACGCTGGCCGCGCGATGGGTGACGCGCCGTGACTTTCCGGGACGCGACCTGGTGGATGGGCTGCTGATCCTTCCCCTCGTCCTGCCGCCGGTGGTGACGGGATACGTGCTCCTGATCCTCCTCGCGCGGACGGGGCCGGTCGGCCGCGTGCTGGACCGGGCGTTCGGCATCCGCCTCGTCTTCACCCTGGAGGCCGCCGTCATCGCCGCCGCGGTCGTCAGTTTTCCGCTGATGTACCAGAGCGCCAAGGCCGCCTTCGCGGGGGTGGACCGTCGTCTGGAGGACGCGGCGCGCACGCTGGGCGCGGGGGAGGGACGCGTACTCCTGCGCGTGACGGTGCCGCTCGCGTGGCCGGGGCTGGTGGCGGGAATGGTGCTGGCCTTTGCGCGCGCGCTGGGCGAGTTCGGCGCGACGGCCATGGTCGCCGGCAACATCCCCGGGGTGACGGCAACCGTGCCGCTCGCCATCTACGCCCTGGCGGACGCGGGCGAACTGCGGCAGGCGGGGATGTACGCGCTGGTCATCAGCCTGTTCAGCCTGTCCCTCGTCGTGGGGCTGAACACGTGGACACGGCGGCGCAGGCCCGGCTGGCGTCCGCGGCGGCGCGCGTGACCATGCTGCACGTGCGCGCGCGGCTGCGCCTGCCCGACTTCGACCTGTCCGTCGACTTCGCCGCCGCGGACGAGATCGTGGTGCTCTTCGGCCCGTCCGGGGCGGGAAAGACCATGACGCTGCGCGCCGTCGCCGGGCTGGAGCGTCCGGACGATGGCGAAATCCGGCTGGACGACCGCGTCCTTTTCAGCCGCCGGCCGCGCGCGTGGGTGCCGCCGCGCGACCGCCGCTGCGGCTTCGTCTTTCAGGATGCCGCGCTCTTTCCCCACCTGGACGTGTCGCGCAACGTGCTGTTCGGCGCGCGCGTGGAGGAGCGGGAGGCGCGGGAGCGGCTCGACGCGCTGCTGGACCGGTTCCGCATCGCCCACCTCGCCAGGCGCTTTCCCGCGGAGCTTTCCGGCGGCGAGGCGCAGCGCGTGGCGCTGGCCCGCGCGCTCATGAGCGATCCGAAAGTCCTGCTGCTGGACGAGCCGTTCTCGTCGCTGGACGCCGACGCCCGCCGCGCCGCGCAGGACGAGGTGCTGGACGCGCACCGGGCGTGGCGCATTCCGTTTCTGTTCGTCACGCACGACCGGGTGGAGGCGGAACGGATGGGCGACCGCATCCTCTTTCTGGACGCGGGGCGGCAGACGGGGGAGACGCGCCTGCGCCCGCCGGCGGACGGCTGATCCGCCGCCCCGCGAAACCGCCGCAATCCGAAACATTTCCGCCGCACCGGCGTACACGGTGCGTCCCGCCGCGGTTGTCCGCCGCCGCCATCCGGGCCATCTTGCAGCGCCGTCACCTGACCGGCCCCGCCGCCGCCCCGGTGCGCGCGGCGTGTCCGTTTTCCCCGATCCGCAGACCGTGGCCAAACCGCCCAGCGGGAACTCCGTTCCCGACACCGATTCCGCGCTCCCGACCAGCGGCGGCGCGCCCTCTTCGCCCGCGGCGCGCGACGCGCGGCCGCCCCTGCCCGAGCTCAAGGGCCGGCGCGCGCGCAAGCCCGTACCCGCCGCCAAGTCGGGCGGGGACGATCCGCTGGAGATGGTGAAGTCGCTGCTGTGGGCGGTTCTGCTGTTCTTTGTCATCCGCACGTTTCTGATCACGGCGTACAGCATTCCCAGCGAAAGCATGGAGAAGACGCTGCTGATCGGCGACTACCTGATGGCCAACAACGCGCTGTTCGGCGCCACGCTCCCGTTCACGGACGTGCGCCTTCCGGCCCTGCGCGACCCGCGGCGCGGCGAGATCGTCGTCTTCCGCCCGACGTACAACAATCCGCGCATCGATGTCGTAAAGCGGGTGATCGGCGTGCCGGGCGACACGCTGCAGATGCGCGAGCACGTGCTTTACCGCAACGGCAAGCAGGTGACGGAACCCTTTGCGCAGTACGTGGATGGGATCGATGAGCCCATCACCGAGTACGGCCAGGCGATGATGGACCCCACCATCGACCCGGCGCGCTACGGATCGCACAACCACATTCCACTCCTTCCCGCGTCGGTGGACAAGCGGACCTACCAGCCGTCGCGCAACAACTGGGGGCCGCTGGTCATCCCCCCCGCGCACTACTGGCTGATGGGCGACAACCGCGACAAGTCGCTGGATTCGCGCTACATGGGCCCCATTCCGCGCGAGGTGATCCGCGGCAAGCCGCTGTTCATCTACTTCTCATACGACCGGGCGAACGAGAGCGCGGCGTTCCCCCGCGCGCTGACGGCGGCCCGCTGGGACCGGATCTTCAACCGCGTGAAGTAGATTGATGAACGCAGGACCCGCCGCGCCCGCGGGGCTTCCCGATCCGCCCGGGCCCCGCCCGGTGCTTCCCCTCGCCCGGCTGTTCGCGTTCCGACGCGACCCGCCGGGCGATTTGTCGCGCATGCAGGCGCGCTGGGGCGATGTGGCCTCGTTCCGCATCGGGCCGCGCTGGTTCTACCTGATCAGCGACCCGGAACTGGTGCGGCAGGTGCTGGTGACGGACCACCGCACCTTTACCAAGAGCCTGGCCCTCCAGCGCGCGCGGGTGCTGCTGGGCGACGGGCTGCTGACCAGCGAGGGCGAGTTTCACCTGCGGCAGCGGCGGCTGGCGCAGCCCGCCTTTCACCGCGAGCGGGTGGCGGGGATGGCGGCGGCCATGGTGCGCCACGCGGAGGCCACGGCGGACGGCTGGCGCCCGGGGATGCGGGTGGATGCCGCGCGCGAGATGATGCGCATGACGCTGGGCATCGCCGGCGAAACGCTGCTGGGCGCGGACGTCGGCGGCGAGGCGGACGAGATCGGCGGGGCGCTGTCGGACGCGCTGGGGCTGTTCTCGCGGCTGCACAATCCCATCGGCGTGCTGCTGGACCGCCTTCCCCTCCCCGGAACGCTGCGGATGCGGCGCGCGCGGCAGCGGCTGGACGACACCATCTACCGTGTGATCGCGGAGCGCCGCGCGTCGGGAGAGGAGCGGGACGATCTGCTCGGCATGCTCCTCGCCGCGCGCGACGACGAGGCCGACGGCGCGGGTATGACGGACCTGCAGCTTCGCGATGAACTGCTGACGCTTTTCCTCGCCGGGCACGAGACGACGGCCAACGCGCTGGCGTGGACGTGGCACCTGCTGGCCCGCAACCCGCTCGCCGAGGCGCGCCTGCACGACGAACTGCGGACGGTGCTCGCCGGACGCGCGCCCACGGCGGCGGACTATCCCGCGCTGCCGTACACGCGCGCGGTGCTGGCGGAAAGCATGCGGCTGTATCCGCCGGCGTGGACCATTGGGCGGGAGCCGGTGGAGGACTGGCAGGCGGGCGGATACCGCATCCGCGCGGGAAGCGTGGTGCTGGTGAGCCCGTGGGTGGTGCACCACGACGCGCGCTGGTGGCCGGAACCGTTCGCCTTCCGTCCGGAGCGGTGGATGGAGGGCGCCGAGGCCGCGCAGCCGCGGTTCGCCTACTTTCCGTTCGGCGGCGGCATCCGCAAGTGCATCGGCGAGGGATTCGCGTGGATGGAGCTGGTGCTGACGCTGGCCACGCTGGCGCGCCGGTGGAGGCTGGTGTCGATTCCCGGCGTGGAGCCGGTGCCGGAGCCGCGGATTACGCTGCGGCCGATCGGGCTGGAGATGAGAGTGGAGGGAAGTGCGTGAGTGCGGGGTGCGTGAGTGCGTGAGTGCGGAACAGCAGTACGAAAGTACGAAAGTGTGGGCGCTGAACTCTGCGCGTGGCGTAGTTGGAACGGGCGGATGGTAGATCCTTCGTCGGCGCCAGGCGGCGGCGCGGCTGAGGTTTCGGCCGGCGCCTCCTCAGGATGACATGGGGTCGGGGCTGCCGGTTCGATTCCGTGCGGCCCACGTCATTCGAGGCGAGCGTAACCGCTCGCGCTGGCGTAGCCAGCCGTTGGCCACACCCCCAACCATGTCATCCTGAGGGAGCGCGGACGCGCCTTACGGCGGCGCCGAACCGTGCGCGACCGAAGGATCTACCATTCGCCAAGCCAACCGTGCGAACCGCGCGGATGCAGCCGCCGCCCTCCGCTCAGGCGGACTTTGTGCGGTTCCAGCGGCGAATTCATTCGCTCCTGCCCCGGCGGACACATCAATGCCGGCGGAACGCACCACAGCGTCCCCCGCAGTCCGCGAAGGCGGACTTTGCGCCGTTGTTGCCGCGACTTCAGTCGCCCTTCTCCCGCCTTCACCGCCTTCGATGCGAACCCTCTCAATCATCCTGCTCGGCGCCATGCTCGTCCTGGCATCCGCCTGCTCGGAACCGGCATCCAAACCCGCGCGTCAGGCCGAGGCCGAAAAGATCGACTACTGGGTCGTGCCCTGCGAACCCACCCTGTCCGACAGCGCGCGCGTGGAGTGCAACGCCCTCGCGGCCGTGGTCAAGGATGATGGATTTCTCTCAGTGGTCACGCAGTTCCGCCGCGAGGGGACCGGCTACTGCATCACCACCTATCCCGATCACCCGTCCATCGTGAACGGCGGCGCGGTGGTGCGGCTGGATTCGGCCGGAGTCGTACAGTCGGTGACACGGGGCGACACCATCGGTTGCTCCCGTGCGCCGAAGCCCGTGGCCTCGTGCGACGTGGCGCTTCCACCCGGCACAATCGTTTCCGCCGAGGCCGCGGCGACGCTCGCGCGCAGCCGAAAGCGGTGCAGCGCGGGAGACCGCTGCTTCATCGGCTGCCTGGCATCCGGCGCGGGCATGAACGTCGAGGGCGGATGCTGGCACCTGTGCTCAACGCTGCGGCCGCACGACGACCCGCCTTTGGGGTGACACCGCCCGCGATTGGCGTCCCAGATAGCCAATCCGAGTTCCGCGCCATCATCCATCCACGCAGAGACGGACCATGATCCCCATCCTGAGCAGTCTGGCGCTCGCGGCGCTTCTCGCTGGCGCGCCGCGCGAGCTTCCCGGGCGGTGCATGCCGCCGAGTACACCGATGGAATCGCTCGAGCATGCGTCCGCGGTGTTCGTGGGCCGCGTGGTCAGCCAGCGGGAGTCAACACGGATCATGCGGAGCGAAACCCGGAACGAGTCCTTTGAGGTGCAGGAGACGGAACACACGTTCGTGATCGATGCCTCATGGAAGCTCCCGGCTGGAGTGACGGATACCGTGCGGATCTGGACGTATGTCGGTTTCGAATCACCGACCCTGCACCGGGGCGAAGACTACATGGTCTACGCGAGCGAAACCCGATTCTTTCCGGGACGGCTTTATGCTGGCAACTGCTCGCCTACCACAGCCGCGTCGAGAGCCTCCGAAGACTTCGCCGCGTTGGGACGTCCGATCCGCGGCAGACTGCCGGTACGCGGGTATCGACAGCCAGCTTCACGCAGAAACACGCCCTGATCCCGACGGCTCACCTCTCCCTGGCATCGCCCATGATCCCGATCCTGAGCAGTCTGGCGCTCGCCGGGCTTCTGGCCGGCGCGCCCTGCGAACTTCCCTGCCGGTGCATTTCGCCGCCATCACCGGCGGAGGCGCGCGACGAGTCCAAGGCGGTGTTCGTGGGCCGCGTGGTCAGCCAGCGGGACTCTGTGTGGATATTGCGTGATGCGGGTACAACCCACGGTTGGGCAGTGCAGGAAACGGAAAGCACGATTGTAGTTGATGTGTCGTGGAAGCTCCCCGCCGGGGTTTCAGATACGATCCGGGTGTGGACCGGAAAGAGTTCCTGCGATCCTGTGCTGATCGTGGGCGAGTACCACCTCGTGTATGCCGGTGAGAACCGGCTGCTACCCGGCGTTCTGGTTTCCCCGGGCTGCTCCAGAACGACGCTGGCGGCCTCACTGTCGGCCGAGCAGCAGTTCGCTGGTCTGGGCACACCAGTCACAGGCACGCTGAGGCCGGGCGGCTATCCTCGTCCTGCTCCCGCAGAAACAACGGGATCGCTGCCCGACACCCACCCCAACCACTGACTCGTGCAGCCCTGTCTCTCCGCTCGTACCCGGCTCCTTGCCGCCTCTGTCGTGATCGGAATGAGCGTCAGTGGATGCGGGATGAACCGCGGCGCGCGCTCCCATCCCGCTGCGGACGCGGCGACCGGCGTGCACGACGCAGTGATCGCAAGCGCGTGGCGCGGACCGGGGCCGGCGCAGGTGGAAGATTCCACGCCTGTCTTCATTCTGCCGGCCCAGCCGCTACCCCCGATGATCCAGCGCCAGATCGCGGCGCTGCCGGACGGGCTGGCACAGCGGCTCGCCGCCATCAGCGCCACGCGGACGCCATCCGCCGCGCTTCCGCTGCCAGCGGGAACCGCGCTGGTGGACAGCGGCGAATCCCGCCGCATCCAGGAAGAGGGCTACGGCGGGGCCGTCATGCTCGCCGTCTCACCCGTGGCGTTCTCCGATGATTCCACCCACGCCCTGGTCTATCTGGAACAGCACTGCGGGCCCGTCTGCGGCAGCGGCAAGGTCGTCTGGCTCGCGCGCGACTCGCGGGGGCGCTGGCGTGTTCGCGGCGAAGTAGTCACGACGATGCAGTAACGGACGAGCGGGGCGGGCGCCAATGCGCCCGCCCCGCTCTCCATGCCCGCCGAGGGTGCCTGCTGATCCAGAGCGGCATCAACCGCCCGAGCCCCTCCCCCGCTCACCCGGATCTACTCTCGATCCCACTTTCGTACTTTCGTACCTCCGCACTCACGCACCCCGCACTACCGCACTTCCGCGCCTTCCCCCCGGTACACCACCCCGTTCTTCATCACGAACACCGGCGTGGTGAGCGCGTGCACGTTCGCGGTCGGGTCGCCGGGGACGGCCACGATGTCGGCCAGCAGGCCGGCGCGCAGGGTGCCGATGCGCCCCTCCCACCCCATCATCTTCGCCGCGCTGCTCGTGCCGGCGGTGATGGCCTCCAGCGGCGTCATCCCGCCCCACTCCACCATCAGCTCGAACTCGCGCGCGTTCAGGCCGTGCGTGCCCACGCCCGCGTCCGTCCCCAGCGCGATGGACACGCCCGCCCGCCGCGCGATGCGGACCGCGTTGCGCATGGCCGCGCCCGCCTGCCGCGCCTTTTCCGCGCGAAGGCCGGTCAGCACGCCGCTGTCCGCCGCGCGCATCACCGTCTCGCCCGCCATGAGCGTGGGGACCAGGTACGTGCCGCGCTGCGCCATCAGCCGCGCGCCGGCCTCATCCAGAAACGACCCGTGTTCGATGGACGTCACGCCCGCCGTCACCGCCGCGATGATCCCCTCGGCGCCGTGCGCGTGGGCCGCCACCCGCCGCTCCAGGTTGCGCGATTCGCCCACCAGCGCCGACAGTTCCTCCGCCGTGTACTGCTGCACGCCCACCGCGTCGCCTTCCGACAGCACGCCGCCCGTCGCGCAGGTCTTGATGACGTCGGCCCCGTACTTCACCTGGTAGCGCACCGCGGCCCGGATCTCGTCCGCGCCGTTGGCGATGCCCTCGCGGTAGTCGTGCTCCATCAGCCCGGGGCGAAAGCCGTTTTCGTCGCAGTGGCCGCCGGTGATGCCGATGGAGTGCCCCGCCGTCTGCATGCGCGGGCCCGCCACGTAGCCGCCGTCGATGGCCGCCCGCAGCGCCATGTCGTCGAAGTCGCCCGATCCCAGGTTGCGGATGGTGGTGAAGCCGGCCATGAGCGTGGCGCGCGCGTTGGCCACGCCCACGATGGCGCCGAACGCGTTGAAGTCGCGCACCGCCGCCTGCGCGCTCCCCGCATCGCCCAGCGCCCGCCCGATGATGTGCGTGTGCGCGTCGATGAACCCCGGCAGCAGCGTGGCATCGCCCAGATCCACCACGCGCGCGCCCTCCGGCACCTGCACCGAGCCCGCGCGCCCCGCCGCCACGATGCGGTCGTCCGTCACCACGATGACGGCGTTCTGCACCGGCGCGGCCCCAGTGCCGTCGATCATCCGCGCGGCGCGCAGCACGACGGTGCCCGTGCCGCGGGTGGGGAGCGTGGGCTGCGCGGCCGCCGCCCCGGCGACCGCCGCCGTGGTGAGCGATGCCAGCGCGATGGCGCGAAACAGGGGTCGGAGCATGGGCGTCCTCAATCGGTGGGGTGACGATATGTGTCGGGGATGGGCCGCCAATGTCGCATCCGCCTCCGCCATCCGCCAGCGGATGCGTGATGATTCGCGTCAGAGCATCTGGATCGCGCCACGGCCGCTCATCTGGGCGTCCCGGAAAAGCGCCGCGAATGGTGTAGCACTTGGCTTCGGCGGCGATCGCCTGCATCTTTCGCCGCTCCCGCCCATCCGCCCCGTCCCGCCATCCATCGTGCAACCCATCTTCAGCAGTGGCCCGCTGCGGCGCGCACTCCGCGCCGCGTGCTTCGCCCTTGCCGCCAGCCTCGCCGCGGCCTCCGCGCGGGCGCAGACCGTCCGCCCGCAGACCGAGGGCGGCGCGGACACCGTCCCCGGCGTGCGCGTCTGCGCGGGCGGTGACGTGACGCTCGGCACCAACCTGGACACGTCGTGGGTGGCCGGCGCGCGGCGGCGGGCGCCGGGGCAGCGGATTGAGGCGCTCCCCTCGCCGGATTCGCTGCTGGCGCCGCTTCGTCCTCTGCTGTCGGACGCGGACATCGTGCTGCTGAACGTGGAGGGCGCGGTGGGCGACGGGCCCATCCACCGCCGCAAGTGCGCGCCGGGAAGCACGGCCTGCTACGCCTTTCGCATGCCCGCCGCATCCGCCGGGGCCATGCGGCGCGTGGCGGAATCCGCACGCGTCATCGGCAACGTCGCCAACAACCATGCGCGCGACGACGGCGACATCGGCCGGCGGATCACCATCCGCGCCCTCTCGGATGCGGACATGCACGTCACCGGTGTGGATACGCTCGCGACGGCGGTGGTGACAGCGGCGGGCGACACGGTGGCGTTCCTGGGATTCGCGCAGTGGATCGGCCCGGACCCGCGCGACACGGCCGCGGTGGGCCGCCACGTGCGGCGCGCGGCGGAGCGGTACCGGCGCGTGCTCGTGACCATGCACATGGGCGCGGAGGGGCGCACGCGGCAGAACACGGTGGGCGGTGACGAGATGTTCGTGGGCGAGAACCGCGGCAACGTGATCGCCTTTGCGCGCACGGCGGTGGAGGCGGGCGCGGACGTGGTGTTCGGCGCCGGGCCGCACGTGATGCGCGCGGTGGAGTGGCGGGGGGATGCGCTGATCTTCTACTCGCTGGGCAACCTGCTGACGTACGGCCCGTTCTCGCTGGTGGAGCCGATGAACCGCGGGGCCATCGCCTGCGCGGTGCTGGATGAGGACGGGCGGGTGGTGAGCGCGCAGCTTCGCTCCACCCGCCAGCGCGCGCCCGGCATTCTGTCGATCGATCCCGGGAGTCGCGCAGCGGTCCTGGCGGATTCGTTGAGCCTAGTGGATCTGCCCGCGAGCGCCGCCCGCATCGATCCCGCCACCGGCGACATCACGCGGCGGGATGATGCGCCGGCCGGCGCCGAGTCGGCTTCCGGCACGCCGGCGAGGGCTCCCGCATCGGGAACGAGCCCCGCGCGTACGGGAGAGCGGCGGAGGCCGTGACCGTTCGTGGGGCGGAGGTCGCGGGCGGCCCCCACCCGGGCCGGCACCACCGGCCCACCCTCCCCCACGAGAGCGAATGAATCCGCCGCTCAAACTGCGGGAACCCCCGACACGTGGCGCTGTCGCGCCCACGTTCGGGGCTTCAACTGCACCGGGTGGTTAGCCCTGTCTGCGCGGGAAAGGTGGACCGGCGGAAGGTAGATCCTTCGTCGGCGCCAAGCGGCGGCGTGGCGGAGGACGGACGCGTCGCGGGGGGTGGGGGGCACGGAGGATGGAGGAGCACGGAGGATGGAGCCGTGCCGTGATTGCCGAAGGCAGTTGAAGCTCCGAACGTCGCGCGCAGCGCGCCGTGTCGGGGCTTTTGCGCCTTTTGAGAGCGGCGGATTCATTCGCTCAACACACCCCGCTCACGCGCGGGTCTCCGAGCCCCGCGCCGGACCATCCGCCTCCAACAACCCTCCCCCAGTCTTTTTTGGGGGAGGGTGGGCGAGTAGTACGAGCCCGGGTGGGGGCCGCCTTGGAGCAGGCTCGCAAGCGATCCCCATCCACCCCACCCGCACGAAAACGCCGCCCTGGGCACCTGGCCCGGGGCGGCGTTTCAGCGTTCAGCGCGCGGGACGATCAGGGATCGATCCGGGCTTCCACCACGCTCTCGATCGCGTCCGGCAGCGCGGCCAGCAGATCGTAGCCGGTGATCGCCTCGATCTGATCGACCGTGACCTTGTAGTACTGCCACGGCTGGTTGTTGACCGTGGTGTTGTTCGGCATGTCGACCGCGATGATGCGCACGTCGTTCGCCGACGTCACGTCCGCCAGTCCCTTTCCGTACGGCAGCACCACGATGACCTTCCACGTGGTCGTGGGGATCTGCACCTTGTTCTGCTGCGGCGTGCACGACGTGGAGAACGGCGTCAGGTACCGCGGCGTGGCCGGCCACGTGCCGCCCGCCACGTTGTACAGTTCCTTCTGCTGGAAGCGGGCAAGGTCGTTCCCGTACTCCTCCAGGTCGCCCCACGGGCCCGTGTTGAGCTCGCTGGTCTGCGGAAGGATGTTGGTCATCAGGAACGTGGTGTCGTTGTCCGCCTTGCTCTGCGTGCGCTGCTCGCTCTGCGTCATGTGGCCGCGCGTGTAGCCGGAGTTGGTGTAGTCGCAGGTGGTGACCTGGTACACCCCGTACGCCGGCAGCAGCGGATCCACCGAGTTGTTGCCGAACGCGCCGCGCGGCGCGTTGCCGAACTGCGTGCGGTTCACGTTCCAGCTCACCCAGTTGGGCCCGCCGCGGCTGGCGTTGTACGACAGGTTGTACTGCGTACGGCGGTCCGACAGGATGAGGATGTTGTCGTTGTTCTGCGGCATTCCCGTCACCGGGATGCCGAACTCCACGTGGTTCCGGTAGATGGCCGCCGGCGAGTACTTGAAGATGCGGTAGTACGTGGTGTCGGCCTTGCCGTTGCTGGCCGTGGCGGTGATGTACACGCCGCCCGTATCCACGTGCGTCACCCGGCCGTTGCTGGCGATGGTGGCGATGGCCGGGTTCAGGCTGGCCCAGGTGATGGTCGTGGGGCTGGCCTGGCCCAGCGTGTCTTCCGCGGTCGCCGTGAAGGTGCGGGACTGGTTCAGGCTGTCGATGACGGCGAACCCGGGGCTGATGCGCACCACCGCCACCGGGCCCGTGGGCACCGCCACGCCGTTCGCCTTGCCAGGGGTGCCGCGGTCAAAGCCGCCGTTGCCGTCGCCGTAGCCGAAGGTGGTGTAGGCGGTGTTCCACACGGCGTTGTTGTTCAGCACCGAGTTGTCGGCCTTCAGGTCCGTCAGCTCGCGCGAGCGGGCCGTGGGGGGCGTGGCCACGTTGCTGGTGCCGCCGCCCGCCGTCCACGCCACCGAGTCCAGCGTGACGAACGTGCCCGCACCCACGCCGGGCCGGCTCACCTTGATGTAGTCCGGCGCGGTGGCGCTGGCGCTGTTGGACAGGTTGATGGACGTGCCCCAGGCGTGCGCCACCTTGATCCCGCCGTTGAACGCCGAATCCACCCGCGCGCCGATCACCGCGTAGCCGCGCGGCGCCACGATCACGCTGGTCGCCACGGTGCTGGTTTCCACGCCGGACGCGCCCGTGCGCGAGTTGAAGCGGAAGCCGTTCAGGTCCACCGGCGCGATGCCGGGGTTGTAGACTTCGATGAACTCGCCGTCCACGTCATCCGCCGCGCCCGGGTTGGGCATGACCTCGGTGATGATGAGCGAGGGCGTCACCACGGTGGACACGTACACCTTGAAGGTGAACGACTCCACGCCCGCGGCCACGTTCCACCGCCACGGCTTGGTGGCGCTGGTGGCGCCGGAGGCCAGCAGCTGCTGGTACTGGTAGTATTTCGTATCCTCACCCAGGAACTGCCCCGTGCCGTCCTCGTTGGCCACTTCCACCGAGCCGGAGCCGGCGGTGACGTTGGGGCCGGAGGCGTAGAACACCTGGATGCCCTTGGGGTCCACCGTCACCCCGTCCGTGGAGCCGATGGTCTGCGGCAGCAGGTTCTGCACGGCCACGTCGGCGCTGAACACGCCGGTGCCGGCGTCCATGGCCGTGTTGCTGCTGATCATCCGCACGTACGAGTTCTGCCCGCCGAAGATCACCGCGCTGGCCCCGCCCGCGCTGGGCGCCGGGGTCTGGCAGGTGATGGTGGCCGCGCGCACGCTGGCCACGCAGGTCAGCTCCTGGCTGGGTCCGCCGGCGCCCGGGCTCTCGGGCGAGGGCAGCTGCGCCGCGGGAGCGATGATGTCGTCGGAGCAGGCGACGGCCAGAAGCGCCACCGAGGCGCAGGCCGCGCGGGCCAGAGCGGAGCGCCACGCCCGCGGAGCGGCCATGGAAGCAGAAAGTCGGTCCACCGGAAGATCCAGGGCACGGGGATGCGGGCCGCGCCCGCTGGGGATGGAAGACCATGAGAGTAGCTGACTTAGCCCGTTTCGGCAAGTCCACCCATGTCGTGAAACGATAACGAGTTAGTGTCCCGGGACGAACGTCGGGGTGTGCGGCTCGGAGATACAGTGCGCTTGGCGGAGATCACGGGCGGCCCCCACCCGGGCCGGCACCACCGGCCCACCCTCCCCCAAAAAAGACTGGGGGAGGGTTGGGGCGGGTCGGCGGGTTCGGTTCGGAGCGGCGAGTGGACGGCGTGCGCGGGTTGTGTTGAGCGGATGAATCCGCCGCTCAAACAGCGCCAAGCCCCGACACCGGCCGCTGGCGCGTCCGGTTCGGGGCTTCAACCGCGATGACGCTCATCAGGCGTCGAAAATGTAATTAGCGGCGGCCCATCGCATGTCCTCACCGCGGACCTCCACCGCTCAACGGAGCCACGAGACGCGCGCCGAACCCGCCTCCGCACCGAACGGCTCCCCCTCCCCCGCTTGCGGGGCGAGGGGGGCTGGGGGGAGGGGGGAGCCTGCCGCCGCGCCAAACCATCCGGAACGCACGGCACTGGGGTGTGCTCCCTCTCCCACATCCGTTCGTGGGAGAGGGTCGTCGTGCGCAGCACGCGGGGTGAGGGCCCCCAGCCGGCGGCCGCACGAGAGCCCCGGCTCCCCACAATCCTCCGCCCCGCTCCGCCCCGCCCCTCACCCCGCCGCGCCCGCAACCGCGTCATCCAGCTGCCTTCCGCGCCACTCCGGCAGCAGCGCCGCCCCGATGATCGCCAGCCCGAAGAAGGCGGCAAACGTCCCGAACACCGCCTCGGTTCCCCCCGCCGCCATCAGCGGCGGAACGGCCAGCGGCGCCAGAATGCTGGCGATGCGCCCGAACCCCGCCGCCCACCCCGCGCCCGTCGCGCGCACCGCGGTGGGGTACACCTCCGGCGTGGCGGCGTACACGGCGCCCCACGCGCCCAGGTTGAAGAAGCTCAGCAGGCACCCGGCCACCAGCACCGCGTCCCGCCCGTCCGCACGAGCAAAGAGCAGCGCCGCACCCACCGATCCCGCCAGGAACGCGGCCAGCGTGGGCCGGCGTCCCCACTTCTCGATCAGGTACGCGCTCACCGCGTAGCCCGGCAGCTGCGCCAGGGTGATGATCAGCGTGTACTCGAACGACTTCACCAGCGAAAAGCCGCGCTGCGTCAGCAGGGTCGGAATCCAGATGAACGCGCCGTAGTAGGCGAAGTTGATCCCGAACCAGATCATCCACAGCGCCAGCGTGCGCCGCGCCAGGCCGCCCCTCCACAGTTCCGCCAGCCCCACGCCCGCCGGCGCGGCGACGGGTTCCGGCGGCGGCGCGTCCCTGGGCGAGGCCACGCCGGCCTGCGCCTCGAAGCGGCGGACCACCTGCTCCGCCTCATCCACCCTCCCCTTTGTTTCCAGAAAGCGCACGGATTCCGGCAGCGCGCGGCGCACCACGCTGGAGTACAACGCGGGGATCGCGCCCAGTGCAAACGCCCACCGCCAGCCGTTTTCGCTGCGGGGGATGACGTACGTGCCGATCAGCGCGGCCAGAATCCATCCGAACGCCCAGAACGCCTCCAGCAGCACCACGATGCGCCCGCGGATGCGCGACGGCGCAAACTCGCTCACCAGCGTGGAGGCCACGGGGAGCTCCGCGCCCAGGCCGAAGCCGATCAGAAAGCGGAAGGCGAGAAGCGACGCCACCGACCACGAGAACGCCGCCGCGCCCGTCGCCACGCCGTAGACGAGCAGCGTCGCCGCGAACACGAACCGGCGCCCCACGCGGTCCGCCACGCTCCCGCCCAGGCTGGCGCCGATCGCCATCCCGATGAACCCCACCGAGCCGATCCACGCCACCGTTCCGCCATCCAGCTGCCACTGCTTCGCCAGCGCCGCCATGATGAACGAGATCAATCCCACGTCCATGGCGTCCATGGCCCACCCCGCTCCGGCCACCACGAGCAGGCGGCGGTGCAGCGGAGTAAAGGGCAGGCGGTCAAGGCGTTCGGCGCGGCTCAGCGGGGGCATGTACGGTGGCGGGCTGGTGAAAGGGCGTGTTCTCGTCCAGATTCAATCCACGGGCCACGCGCCGCCTGTGTTTCCCTTGATGACGATCCTGATGGCCCTGCCCGCGCCGGAACCCGGCTTTGAGGACCGCGTCCGCGACAGCTTCGTGCGCCAGCGGCTGATGGAGACCATCGGCGCGCGCCTGGTGCGCGTGGTGGCGGATGAGGTGGAGATCGAGCTTCCCTTTCGCGACGACCTGACGCAGCAGCACGGCTTTCTGCACGCCGGCGTCGTCACCTCCGTGCTGGACAGCGCCGCGGGGTTCGCCGCGTACACGCGCATGCCGGCGGACGCGGGCGTGCTGAGCGTGGAGTTCAAGGTCAACCTTCTCGCCCCGGCGCGCGGCGAGCGGCTGCGCGTCGTCGGGCGGACGGTGCGCTCGGGGCGCAGCGTGAGCGTCGTGGCGGCGGACGCGTTCGCGGTGCAGAACGGCGAGGAGACGCACGTCGCCATGCTGGTGGGCACAATGATGACCGTCCGCGGGCGCGCCGGAATCGCGGGCTGATCCGCATCCGCCGCGCGCGACGGACAATCGATATCAACCCTGATCGAGAGATGCAGATGATCCGCACGCTTCGTGTCGCGCTGTTCGCGGCGCTGGTGGCCGCCGTCCCCGCGGCCGCGCAGGACTCCACCGTGGTCGTCATCGTGCGGCACGCGGAAAAGGCGGTGATCCAGGGCGAGTCCAACCCACCGCTGTCGGAAGCGGGCCAGGCACGTGCCCGTGCGCTGGCGGATTCGCTGGCGTCGTGGAACGTGGACGCCGTAGTGACGACGCAGTACGTGCGGACGCAGCAGACCGCCGCGCCGCTGATGGCCGCGCGCGGGCTGACGCCGGTGGTGGTCTCCACCGCGGCCGAGGGTGGCGCGGAGAACCATCCGGCGCAGGTGGCCGCGGCCGTGCGCGCGCTGGCGGCAAAGACGGTGCTGGTGGTCGGCCACAGCAACACGGTGACGCAGATCATGCAGGCGCTGGGCGGGCCCGCCGCGCGCGACCTGTGCGACGGCGAGTACTCCAATCTGTACGTGATGGTGCTGAAGCCCGGGCAGGCGCCCCGCGTGCAGCCGCGCCGCTACGGCCAGCCGGACGCACCGACCGAGGCCGACTGCCGCCGCACGATGTAGACGGACCGCGGGGCTGCGTTCAGGAGAGGCAATCGTTGGCTTTCCTGCAAAGCGATACCCCCGGCTCCTCAGCATGAGAACGGGGTTAGCGGCTTGCTCCGTCGAAGAACCACTTCGGGTAGACTCACGCCCGTAGTTGTGGTACCTCGATCTACTACGTGGTATTGACACGCACCACGTAGTAACATAGATTACCACAGTCCAGGTGAAGCTAGGCTCCCTGGGCATCCGCATTCACCCCAGGGGGGAACGATGGTGACCAACGCGCTTGGAGTGCTACTCCGTGGCTGGCGCGAGGAAGCCCGCATCAGCCTCCGGCAGTTTGCCATCACCGTGAAGATGGACGCCTCGAACTACAGCCGTATCGAGCGTGGCTTGGGCCCGAAGCCCACGGAAGAAGTGCTGGAGCGTATCGCGGCGGGGTTCGGAATCGTAAAGGAGGTGGATCCGCGATGGTACGAGATGGTGAACGCAGTGAGCGCTGATCGTGGCGAGTTTCCTGCCGATCTGCTCCAGCGGGAAGACGTGGCGGCGTCGTTGCCGGCATTCTTCCGCAAGCTCCGCGACGAGGGCACGATGACGACGGAGTCGATGTACCACCTGTTCGTCGAGGTCCTAAGCGAGCCATGAGCCTACCGAACCGCCGAGTCCTGAGCGCCGCTGATCTTGAAGGGATGGCGGATGTGTTTCGGGAGACGTATGCGCCTGAATGTAGCGGGGTGCTGGATATCGAGGAGATTGTGGAGCATGACCTCGGGATCACTCTCATCCCGCTGCAGAGTCTTGCGTTCAGAACGCGGCGGAAGGCGTGGCTGTCCTGCACCGGCGATCGCATCGTCGTTGACGAGGGCGTGATGATGAGTTCGTGGGAGGAGTACCGATTCCTAATTGCCGAAGAGGCTGGTCACGCGGTGCTTCACAAATACCTGCTCCCCGTGCGGGCCTTTGCGGATGATGCCGAGTTCCGGAGATTTCACCGCGGTATCAACAAGGAGACGGAGCGGTGGGTGGAGTGGCAGGCCCGGACGTGGGCCGGTCGCGTGCTCGTGCCGCGAAGAGAACTTGCCCACGTGTTCACTCAGACAGTCACGGCTGCCAGGCGCCTGTTCCGTTCGTTCAGCTTAAGTGAGGCTGGCATCCTGTACGTCGAGGAAGAAATCGGCGCGTATTTTGGCGTCACTCCTTTTTGCGCACATGTTCGAATTGATCAGGATGGTCTCTGGTCGGAGGCAGTGCGCGATCGCGGGCTGCGGCTGATCAGTTGACCGGTAAGCGGGTGCAACTCACGCTGTTCAACTGTGACAGCGTAGCATAAGGGGCATACGAAAAGATCCAGAGTGCGCCAACACTCTGGATCCTATCCGGGGCCCCTCTAATGAAAGGAGGAACCAAACTGAATGTTCACCCCGTCGCACTGCGGCGACTCCGGACCCGCTGATGCGAGCGAGCGGACCGGGATGACAGCCAACCCGTTGCCCAGACTAGCTTTACAACTCCTGACAGAGAGGTAAACTAGTGGGGCTTGGGACGGACGTCAAGGGGCGCGCTCATCACCCCTACGATGGAGAGTGCCAACATGAGCCCTCGTTTCCCTCGAGGCCGTTGCAACACCTGCGGTGGTGAACTCACGTTCCGCCCCTACCGCACGGATAAAAACGGTCGCAGGATCTACCCCAAGAAGGGGCGGGTCCTTGTCTGGTGCAACCACTGCACCTGAGTAGTACCTGAACAGAAAGGAGCGGTCCCGGCACTAAGCCGGGGCCGTTTCTTTTCATTTGATGGTTCACCCGGTTGTTCGTGGATTGGCCGCTTGGCTTAGCGGGTCTCCTATCAGAGAGCTTCGGTGACGCACCTGCTTGGAGATACACCGTCAGTATCGCCTAAGTCCCACATCTTGCATTGCGCCATTGTTCAGGCGCCCCCAAACGGACTCTCAGAACTCTGTCAGGCGGGCTCCAGAGCGGGTGACCTGCACCGTGTCTGCCGAAGGGTTGCGGACGAAATCGAGATTGAGCGACTGGGCCGCGCCGTATTCGATTAGTACCCGCGCGCGAACGGCACAGGAGCAGCCCACAGTGGCGAGAAGCAGCATGGGCCGGATTCGTGCTTTCGGTGTATGGAGGAACGTCGCGCGTCCGGGGCCCTACGTGCCCGCGGGAGCGGGGTTGGAGAGCAGAGCACGCGGCATGGAGCCGCGCGAACCGGGAGAGGGATGATGACGGAAGGAAATCGCGAAGTCGCGACGCTGGGCGGGGGATGCTTCTGGTGCACCGAGGCCGTGTTCGACCGCCTCAAGGGCGTGATCAGCGTGGAGTCCGGTTACGCCGGCGGGCGCGATCCCAATCCCACGTATGACGACGTGTGCAGCGGCCAGACCGGGCACGCCGAGGTGGTGCAGGTGACGTTTGATCCCGCGCAGATCTCGTATGCCGACATCCTGCGCGTGTTCTTTGGCACGCACGATCCCACGACGCTCAACCGGCAGGGCGCCGACAAGGGTACGCAGTACCGCTCGGTCATCTTCTATCACAGCGAAGAGCAGCGCCGCGTGGCCGAAGACGTGATGCGCGACCTGGGCGACCAGGAGGTCTTCGAGTCGCCCATCGTGACGGAGCTTTCGCCGGCGCCCACGTTCTACATGGCCGAGTCGTACCACCAGGAGTTCTTTGCGCGCAACCCCGGGCAGGGCTACTGCCAGGTGGTGGTGGCCCCCAAGGTGGCCAAGTTCCGCAAGGAATTCGCGGGCCTCTTCCGCGACTGACGTCCGCGGCATTCGCATCAGGGGCGCGCATCCATCGCGGATGCGCGCCCTTTCGCGTTTCTGTCACAAAACGCGGGTGGCGGGCGTCGAATGCGGCCCTTCATCGGCCCCGCCAACCTCTGCCGAGCCCATCATCATGCGATTCCTCCGCCTCGCCCTTGCCGCCACCGTGCTGGCCTGCGCCCCCGTTTCCGCCATCGCCCAGACGACTGGCCGCTTGGAGGTCGCGCCATACGGCGGGCCTCCGCTGGTGAGCGCGGCGGCGGGCGCGCGCATCGAGTTCGCGCGGCGGGGCAGCCGTGGAGCGTGTTCGTGGATTACAACCGGTGGGCGTGGGGATTGTTCTGCGAAGACCTGCTGATTGGCGGCGATCCGCTGGACGACCGCTGTGGCAGCTACGGAGATGCCGCGCACGCCGGTGTGTCGCGCCACTTTCGGCCGGGGATGCGCGTGCGGCCGTACCTGTCCGCCGGCCTCGGCGCGTCGGACGTGGCGGAGCACCGCGCGGCGCCCCGTGCGTCGTACATGCTGGAGGCGGGCGGCGACCTGGGGCGCGGGCGGTTCGGCGCGCGGATCGGGATCCGGCACCAGGCCCGCCCCTCCGTCCCCGAAGCGGACTACGCCGGCCCCGTGCTCGCGCTGCGCGTAAAGCTGTAGGACGGGCGGAGTCGCGGGCGGCCCCCACCCGGGCCGGCACCACCGGCCCACCCTCCCCCAAAAAAGACTGGGGGAGGGTTAAGCCGGCGGATGGTTCGGTGCGGAAACCGGAGTTGATCTGGTGAGCGAATGCCGTTGAGCGAATGAATCCGCCGCTCAACAAGCGCAAAAGCCCCGACACGGCGCGCTGCGCGCGACGTTCGGGGCTTCAACCGCATTGGGGGCGATGAACAACGGTGGGGCCGCAGTCCGCGCAGGCGGACTTCGTGTTTCTCGAGGCGCGGTTTCAACCGCTGGACAGAACGCGCCATGCCCTCGGATCTCTCCTCCGAGCCAATCCGAAGTGTGCTCCCTCTCCCACATCCGTTCGTGGGAGAGGGTCGTCGTGCGCAGCACGCGGGGTGAGGGCCACGCTCTGCCGACGCGCCGACCTTCCCACCTCGGCATCAACCCGCCGCCCTTCACTCCTCCCGCAGCGCCTCCAGCGGCGTGTGCCGGAACACCTCGCGGCTCGCCATCAATCCCACGATGGCCGACATCGCCGTCACCCCCAGCGCCAGCCACAGCAGCGGCAGCACCGGCACGTGGAACTCGGAGTTGAACACCCACTTCATCAGCGCCCACCCCGCACCCACCGCCAGCAGAATTCCCGCCAAGCTCGCCATCAATCCCAGCGCCGTATACTCCGCGAACAGCACGCCGGCGATCTGCCTGCGCGTGGCGCCAAGCGTACGCAGCAGCACGCTCTCGCGAATGCGCTGCAGCCGCCCCGTGAGCACCGCGCCCAGCAGCACGATGAAGCCCGTGGCCACGCTGAACGCGGCCAGAAAGCGGATCACCGCCGCCACGCGCCCCAGCACCTCGTCCAGCGCGGCCTGAATGGCGGTCAGGTCCAGCACGGCCACGTTGCTGAACCGGCGCACCACGTCGCGCTGCACCGCGGCCCGCGTGGACGCGTCCGGCGCGCGAGCCAGCATCACCCAGGTCTGCGGCGCGCCCTGCAGCACCGAGGACGGGAAAACGGCAAAGAAGTTGGGCTCCAGCCGTCCCCAGTCCACGTCGCGGAACGAGGTAATCCGTGTCGGAATCCGTACGCCCTGCACGTCCCACACGATGGTGTCGCCCAGGTCGATGGCCAGGTCCTCGGCCACTGTCAGGTCCATCGACACCTCCGCCACGCCGCCCGCGTCCGCGCCGCCCGCCCCCGGGCGCCAGAACCGCCCCTCCTCCACCTTTTCCGACTTCACCAGCGTGTCGCGAAAGGTCGACCGGTACTCCCGCCGCACGGCCCACCGCTCCGGGCGCCCGTCCCCGCGCCGCGCGCCGCCCTTGCCGCGGCCCTCGCGCGGACGCTGCTCTTGCGGCTCCTCCTCCTCCGCGTCCGGATCGTCTGGCGCGAGTACGGAAATGTCCACGTTGTTGATGGATTGAATGCGCATGGGGATGATGGGCGCCCGCTGCAGCACCGCCGTCCCCGTGCCGCGCAGCAGCGCATCCACCCCGCGCTCCTGCTCGGCCTGCACGTCGAAGAGCAGCAGGTTGCCCTGGCTCTTCGTATTCACCATCAACGGCGCAAGCAGGTTGCTCTGCACCAGATACACGGTCGCCAGCAGCCACACGCCGAACCCGAGCGCCAGCACCACGACGCGCGTCTGATTCCCCGGGCGGTACAGGTTGGCGATCCCCTGCCGCGTTGGATACGGCAGCCCGCGTCCCGGCGTCCGCCGCGCGAGCCACATCACCGTCCACGCGCTCAGCCACAGCGCGGCGAGAGCAACCGCGATCCCCGCCGCGAAGTAGCCGCCGTTGCGCAGTTCGCCCGCCTGAAAGATGACGAGCGCCACGATGCTGGCCGCCAGCAGCGCCCATCCGCCGATGGTCCACGGGTCCCGCCGCGCCGCGCCCGGCTCCTCCTCCACGCGACGGCGGATGGCCTGCAGGGGGGAGATGCGGCGCGTGGCGAGGAGCGGCAGCAGGGCGAAGGCGACCGCGATCCACACACCGATCCCGACACCCGTGGCCACCGCCGCCGGGCTGATCGCCGTCTGCACCTCCACCGGCAGCAGGTCCGCCAGCAGCCGCGGCAGCACCCATTGGACGGCGACGCCGATTGCCGTGCCGAGGCTCGCGCCGATGAGCCCCATCACCCCCGCCTGCAGCAGGTAGATGAACAGCACCTGCGGCGCCGTCGCACCCAGGCAGCGCAGCGTGGCGACGGTGTCGCGCTTCTGCGCCATGTACGCGCCCATCGCGCTCGCCACACCGATGCCGCCAAGGAGCAGCGCAAAGGTGCCGATCAATCCCAGAAACGATCCGAGGCGGCCGAGCGCCTCGTCCAGGTCCCGCTGCTGTCCGGAAGCGGTATTCGCGTTCACCCGCTCGCCGCGGAACACGGGGCGGTGCGCTTCCACGAACGCCTCCGCCGCTCCCGGTGCCGGCATGCGCGCGTACGCCTCGTACTCCACCCGGCTGCCGAACTGGATCAGCTTCGTCTCCGGCAGATAGCGCGCGGGGATGTACAGCCGCGGCGCGAACAGTGCGCCCACGCCCACCGCCCCGGGCACCTTTTCCAGCGTTCCGATGATGGTGAAGCGCGCCTCGCCCAGCCGGATCACGTCACCCACGCGCGCGTCGAGGGCCAGCAGCAGCGCCGGATCCGCCAGCGCGTTGCGGCCGGTGTGCAGCCGCGCGTACTGGCCGGCGGGTGAGGTGAGGATCTCGCCGTAGAAGGGAAATCCCGGCTCCACCGCGCGCACCTGCGCCAGCCGCGCCCCCGCCGTGCGCTCCGCAAGCGCCATGGACGCGAACGTGGTCACGCGGGCGATGGGGACGCGCGCGGCGCGAAGGGAGTCGATCAGCTTTTCCGTCTTCGGCCCGATCACCCGGTTGCTGCTCAGGCTGACGTCCGCGCCCACGAACGACTTGGCCTGCTCGCGCACCCCGGACGCCAGGTTGGCCGCGAACGACTGCGTGGCCACCAGCGCCGCCACGCCCAGCGTGATGGACGAAAGGAAAAGGAGCAGGCGGCGGCGCGCGAAGCGGCTTTCCCGCCACGCGAGGGCAAACAGCGGGCGAAGGGCGCTCACGCCGTGCCCCGCTCGTCGCTCACCACGGTGCCGTCGGTAATGCGGATCACACGGCGCATCCGCGCGGCCAGCCCGCTATCGTGCGTCACCAGCACGAGCGTGGTGCCCAGCTCGCGGTTCAGCTCCATCATCAGCTCGATGATGCGCTCGCCCGTGGCGGCATCCAGGTTGCCCGTGGGTTCATCCGCGAACAGAATCGTCGGGCGATGGATGAAGGCGCGGGCCAGGGCCACGCGCTGCTGCTCGCCGCCGGAAAGCTGGGTGGGATAGTGGTGCTCGCGCCCGCTCAGGCCCACGCGGCCCAGCAGTTCGTCCGCGCGCGCCGCGCCCCCGCTCGTCCCCGCGAGATCGAGCGGGACGGCGACGTTTTCCCTCGCGGTGAGCGTGGGGATCAGTTGAAAGGACTGGAAGACGAAGCCGATCTTTTCACGACGGAGTCGCGCCCGTCCGTCTTCGGATAGCGCGCCCATGTCGGTGCCGTCCAGCAGAACGCGGCCGCCGCTGGGGCGGTCTAGGCCGGCAAGGAGGCCCAGCAGCGTGGTCTTGCCGCTGCCGGACGGCCCTACGATGGCCACCGTCTCGCCGGGCTCCACCTGAAAGTGTACGTTTCGGAGTGCCGACAGCGGCTGTCCGCCGCTGCGATAGGTTTTCTGGAGATTTTCTGCGATGAGCATCTTGTCCTTCGTGCGCCGCGCGGGGCCCGCCATGGCCCTGCTGACTCTGATTGTCGGGTGCGGACGCGCTGAAAGCAACGGGTCTGCCCAAGGTTCCGCCGACGGCGCCCGCGCGTCCGACGCCACGCCGTCCCAGCCGCGGCGCGTCGTCATGTTCCTGGGGACGAGTTTGACGGACGGGTACGGGCTGGAGCGCAACGAGGCGTATCCCGCGCGGATTCAGGAGAAAATCGACTCCGCCGGCCTGCCGTGGACCACGGTGAACGCCGGGCTCAGCGGCGAAAAGAGCGCCGGTGCGCGGCAGCGCATCGGGTGGCTGCTGCGGCAGCCATTCGACGTGCTGGTGCTGGAGACCGGCGCCAACGACATGCTGCAGGGCACCAACGTGGATTCGCTGCGCGCCAACCTGCAGAGCATCATCGACACCGTGCGCGCCGCGCGGCCCAACGCGCGCATCGTGCTGGTGGGGATGCGCGCCGCGCCCAACCTGGGCAGCGCGTACGTGCAGCGGTTCGATCCCACGTATCCGGAACTGGCGCGGCAGAATGGGCTTACGCTCATCCCGTTTCTGCTGGAAGGCGTGGCCGGCATCCGCGACCTGAACATCGCGGACGGCGTGCACCCCAACGCCCGCGGCCACCGCATTCTGGCCGCGACGGTGTGGAAGACGCTGGAGCCCATTCTGCGCGGCGAGTCGCCCCCGCCCGCCGCGCCCGTTCCCGCGTCCTGACGCACCCGAGCCGCCGCCGCGTGAACAGAATCGATTCCTGCACGCGCAACATGCTCTCCCGCTTCGGCTTACAAGAGGATTGCGCGATTCGGAGAGCACGGTAGCTTTCTTCGCGGTCGCGCCTTGAACGACGAGGCGACCGGGAAGTCGCAACCGGGTGGAGGCGAGGGCCGCAGCGCATCGCGGTGATAGGCTCCGTCCCGACTCAGCCTCATGGGGGCGGTTCGCTGCACGCACACGACCGGCAGGCGAGGGCGACCGCCTCATGCGTCGGATCCACACGCCGGCAATCCACCGAAGCGCAGGCCTCCTCCAATATCCCGACCTGATCCATGATGACCGAAGCCATCGTTTCCCAACCACTCGAGTTCCGCTTCACGTGGGATCGCGGCGAAGTGGTGCGCGCGGTCAGGGCGGTGCGCGCCAACGTGAGCGGGCGCCCCTGGTGGCTGGTGTTTGCTTATCCCGTGCTGCTGATCATGATCGTGGCGGTTGCCTCGACCCTCTGGGATGGCACACTGTCCCGTGGGGCGTTAGTGCAGGCGATCGGGCCGTGGATACTCTTTCTCGTGGCCTGGGCTACGCTGATGGCCTGGATCGGGCCCTGGCTTACGGCCCGGGCGCAGAGCCGGGAGAACGGCCCCGGCCAGCACACCCTGATTGGAACGCTGTCCGGCGATGGATACGGAACCGACAACGGCAGAACGCAGAACTCTATTCACTGGAACGGGGTTCTGCGCGCGGTGGAGACGCCCGAGTTCTTTCTCTTCTACTACAACAGAAACTGTGCCTTCTACCTGCCTCACCGGGCAATTGCGCCGGAGCAGCTCCCCGAAGTGCGCAGGGTGATCGTCAGCCAGTTGGGCGACAGAGCGGCGCTGCGCCACACCTGAGCCGCGGCACTCTCGTCCTTATCATCCCGATCCAATGAGCCTGCAGACCACCGCTCCCGGACCGCCTGCGCCACCGCCGCTGGACGTGCGGTTCGAGTGGAACCGGGACGAGTTTGCGCGGTCCTTCGACGCGACGACCCGGCACTCGCGCCAGATTCCGCCCAGGTGGATGGGCTGGGTGATCCTGGGGTTCGTGTGCGCGAGCACGGCGCGCACCTACGTCCATTCGGCGGGGGACGCGATCCGGTTCGGTTCCATCACCGGCGCGGTTCTGTTCGTCTGCTGGCTCATTCCGTACCTCGCGGGCCGGCAGTACGCCCGGATCAAGGAGCGGGAAATTGGTCCGGACGGCCGGTTGATCGTCACGGCGTTCAGCGGCGAGGGTATCTACAGATCCAACGGCCGGACGGAGGCCTCCTTCGCGTGGGGCTCGATTCGCCGCGCGGTGGAAACGGACGAGTTTCTGCTGCTCTATTATCGTCGGGGAAACGCGTTCTTCATCCCCCGCCGCGCGATTCCCCCGAAATCGCTCGGCGAAGTGCGCGCGCTGATCCGGCGGCATCTGGCCGGCAGGGCGAAGCTCCACGGGGATTGAGCAACCGCGGGGCGCCGAAGTGTCACCCGACCCATGCGCGGAAGGCCGTCCCGCCTCATCTTGGTTCCGCGCGGCCCGGCCCGCGCCCCAACCGACCACCCGACCCCGACACGACATGACCGACACGAGCACCGCATCCTCCGTCGCCCGTATCGCCTTTCCCGACCTGGAGCAGGAACTGGCGACCACCCGCCGCGTGCTGGAGCGCGTTCCGGACGAGCACCTGGACTGGAAGCCGCACGAAAAGTCGTTCGCCCTGGGCGGACTGGCGGCGCACCTGGCCAACCTGCTCAACTGGACCACGACGGTGCTGACGCAGGATGAACTGGACCTCGCCACGCAGGGCCGCCAGGAGCTGCCCAGGACGCGCGACGACATCCTGGCCCTGTTCGACGGTGCGGCGGCCCGGCTGCGCCCCGCGCTGGCCGCCGCCACGGACGACACGCTGAACGGCACGTGGACGCTGCGCATGGGCGATCACGTGATCATGCAGATGCCGCGCGCTTCGGTGATCCGCACCGTGGCGCTGAACCACATGGTGCACCACCGCGCGCAGCTGGGCGTGTACATGCGCCTGCTCGACATCCCGGTTCCGGCCATGTACGGCCCCAGCGCGGACGAAGCCGGCCCGCTCTGAGCATCACGGCGGAGGGCGTCTGCACCGCGCGGCGCCCTCCGCCCTCATCCGCCGCGCGCCGGCTGCCGCCCGACCCACCTCCAAGACCCGGAACTGCATCATGCTCAAGGGATTTCGCGCATTCATCTCGCGCGGCAACGTCATCGACCTGGCCGTGGGCATCGTGATCGGCGCCGCGTTCACCGGCGTGGTCAAGTCGTTCGTGGACGACATTCTGATGCCGCCCATCGGGCTGCTGCTGGGCGGCGTGGACTTTTCCGAGCTGTACATCCGCCTGTCGGGCGAGCGGTTCGCCACGCGCGCCGCGGCGATGGAGGCGGGGGCGCCCATCATCAGCTACGGCGTGTTTCTGAACACCATCCTGGCGTTTCTGATCACCGCGTTCGCCGTGTACCTGCTGGTGAAGTCGTACGACCGCCTGCGCGCCCGCGAAGCCGCCGCCCCGCCGCCGCCGAGCGAAAAAGACTGCCCGTTCTGCCAGTCGCGCATCCACATCGCCGCGTCGCGCTGCCCGTTCTGCACGTCGGACCTGAGCGGCCTGGGCCCCTTGGCCTAAGCATCAGAACAGGGCATTGCTGGCGGTACCACCGGGCAGAATCAGCATTGCTCCAGAAGACAGAACGCGCGGACCGGCAGATCGGTCCGCGCGTTCTGTCTTCTGGAGTTCTGCCCACAGAATTACAAGCTATTCTCGCTGGCTTGTATTCAGCACCCGACTGTTGATAACAAGAGATTATCTGTGACCGAAACTCGAGCGACTTACAAGTTACGGCGCTTCACTTCCTCGACTTCACCCGGATTCGCCGAGGCGTTGCGTATCTACACGCGGTACTTCCCCGCAAGCCTCAAGACCGACACCAATGAAATCGCTTATTGGGCAGACCATTATGCTGAATGCTTCGAGGATCAGTTCCTACCGTTCGGATTTTACGTCAATCAAGCGCTTATCGGTTATGCTCAGATGGCGTACTTCCTGAAAGAACGCCTCCTCGTTATTGACTATCTTGTCGTCGAGAAGTCGCACCGACGTCCGAATATCTTCTTGGAGTTCGTAGAGCATCTTCGTACAACGATCGATAGACTTGGGTTGGAGGTCGACTATGTGGTTGCCGAGGTGGGATTGCAGTCACACAATGGAATTGATCGTATTGATCCGCATACCCGAGCACTGCTTCGTCTGCTGAAGAGTGTTGGATTCGGCGTCGCCAAAGCACCTTATATCCAACCACAACTTGGCCTTACAAACAAAGAAAGTCGGACTCCTGCAGCGCTGGTGATTGACACGAGGGAGCGATCTGCGGTCCGGCAAATTCAGCGTGAAACCTACCTAGGAATTGTTCGCACTATCTATTTCAAACACTACCTCCGTTGGTATTCCATCTATGCGGATGAAAAAATCCAGTATAACAGGCATGTTTCGGAGCTTTTCGAGGAAATCGTGAGTAAGATCCCAGACGGGGCAGTCATTGCCATTAACGGGTTCCCTCGCTTGAATAGTGGGCCTTCTGTTAGCGTACAAGTAGTGGACACGGAACTCACTCGCTTCGTAAGGACTGCGCTCGTTGCATTCGGAATACTCGGAGCCTTGTGCGCGGTAACAGGTTTAGTCTTGTTGATTAAACTGGTCACTGATGTCTCATACCGAACACTGGTCGTGGTGTTCGCGCTCGTCCTGTTCGCATTCTTCGCATTGCTGACCCCCTTCTATCCATCAGCTGAGCGCGTTTTAGATCACCTTGTCTCCATCATGCCGTTTCTTGCACAACCAAATCGTGTTGCACGCCATCGCCGGAAGCCCGGGAAGATAACGCGCCGGTCTGTCCAACGCTCTGCAAAACGCCGCGACCCTTTGGGACCGAGTAACCCGAAGGAGGAGCGGAGACAGCAGGTGGAACGCCATCCGACGACACAGGACTAAGTCGTTGGCCAAGAGGATCGAGGCAACGTACTGGTCTGAGTACACCCATAGGGGATGCCTCACTCCGTTATAGAACGTGTGGATCAGTGTCGCATTTCTATCGAAGTGCTCTGTCCAGATGAACTCGAAAGTACGGGACCTTTCGAAGTCAAGAATTGCGTAGCCTCCCGGCCGGAGGACACGAGACACTTCACCTGCGGCACTTGCAACGTCGCAGTAGTTCAGTACACATCCAACACTCACGACCAGATCGAATGCAGCGTCCGCGAAAGGCAGTGCCTGGAGGTCGGCTGTGACTGCGGATGGCACCCCGTAAAGCGTGCTTTCCGCGATGTCGGTTTGGATGTGACGAACGCTCTGGAGTCCCAAATCGTTGCCACCAGACCCAGCGTTAAGGATGGTTGCGTTATCAGGGAGACCAAGTACCGACACTGTCCTGCGCACAAAGAGCTCTGTTTGCGCATGTGTATGGCGGTGCCATGCATCGGCGAATGCACGCGCGTTGCGCATAGAATTGTAGATCGCACGCACTCCTTCTGTCGACAGACCCACAGGAACATCAGGGTTCTTCCGTATCATAATCTCTTGTTATCAGATAGTTGTCTGCGGAATCGAAGGTTTGCTGACCTTAATCAAAGTGAATCAATCTAGAAAAGCAACAGAAGTGTCCTTAACGGCACCCATCGTCTCTAGACTGTGTCTGTTTAAGAGCCCATCCGCTGTGAATCTATCAAGAGTCTCGGATGCCGGTCGGTGAGCACCGCCCGCTGGCTGCGTGAGTCCACATGCGTGTAGATCTGCGTGGTGGCGATTGATGAGTGCCCCAGCAGGAACTGGATCTGGCGAATATCCACGCCCTGCTCCAGCAGCAGCGTCGCCACCGAATGCCTCACTAGGTGTGGGCGAATCGGCGATTGAACTCCCGCCGTCTCGGCGTACCTCCGCAGCAGCACGCGCACCGACTGCTCGGTCAGGCGCGTTCCCCGGGCACTCAGAAACAGCGGCTCCTCCGGTCCCGCGGCGCCCCGCATCCGCTGGTGCTCCCTGAGCGACGCAATCGTCACGGGATGGCAGAGCTGCACCAGCCGCTCCCGTGCGCCCTTTCCAAAGATGCGCACCCATCCCTCCAGCGTATCGAGATCACAAAGGTTCAGGTTGCACACCTCCGAGACTCGCGCGCCCGTGGCGAACATCATCTCCAGGATCGCTAGATCCCGCACCAGCCGGCTTCTCCCCGGGACGTCCGGCGAGGCTGCCTCGACGCCGCTCCTCAAGTGATCGAACAGCAGCCGGAGTTCGCCGATCGGGATGGTACGGGGAACGCGCATCGCTTCCTTGATGCGTACGTCCATCCGGTGGAACGGGTTCGTGGCAATCACCTCGTCACGCTCCAGGTACCGGAACAGTGCCTTGAGCGTGGCCACCTTCCGCTTCACCGTCTTTCCCTGGAATTGCCCGAAGAGACTCTGGATGTACGGGCGCAGTTCCGTCTTTCCCAAGAGACCGATTTCAGCCGCGATCCCGCTGTCGCGCGGGAACGAGGTAAACTGCCGCAGGTCGGTTCTGTACGCGCGGAGCGTCTTGGGGCTCAGGTTCTTTTCGTACTGGCAGTGGAACAGAAAACTCTCGACCGCCTCGGCCAGGGTCATGCGGGGCACTCCTTCTCTGCGCTGGACGGGACGGATTGGGAGAAGCGTACAACGTAGACGGATTGGCGGATCACGGGCGGCCATATGCTTCGAGGCCGGCTCCGGAGTGTTTCCGGAGCCGGCCTCGGCGTCATCGCGACGGGTGCGTGATGCGAATCAGATGTGCAGCGCGTGGCCCAAGGCGGCCAGCGCGGCCTCGCCGATTGCCTCGGAGAGCGTGGGGTGCGGATGCATCGCGCGGTCCATCTCCTCCACCGTCGTCTCCAGGTGCCGGCCGACCACGAACTCCGCGATCAGTTCCGTGGCGTGCGGCCCCACGATGTGCGCGCCCACCAGTTCGCTGTACTTGGTGTCGCGGATGACCTTCACGAAGCCGTCCGTCTCGCCCGCGGTCAGCGCGCGGCCGTTGGCGGTCCAGGGGAACACGCCCACCTGGATGTCGATCCCCTGCGCGCGCGCCTGCTCTTCCGTAAGCCCGATGCTGGCGACTTCCGGATGGCAGTAGGTGCAGTTGGGGATGTTGTTGTAGTCGATTCCCGCGTGCGGATCGCCGTGGATGCCCTCAATGCAGGCGACACCCTCGTGCGAGCCCTTGTGCGCCAGCAGCGGCGGCCCGGCCACATCGCCGATGGCGTAGATGCCCTCGACGTTGGTGCGCATCTGCCGGTCCACGCCAATGAAGCCGCGGTCCGTCAACTTCACGCCGGCCGACTCCAGCCCCAGGTCCGCCGTCAGCGGCACGCGGCCGATGGCGGAAAGCACGCGCTCCGCCTCGATTACCTGCGTCTGCCCCTTGGCGTCGGTGATGGACAGCTTGACGCCGCCGGCCCCGACTTCCGCCTTGTCGAGCTTGACGCTGGTCAGAATCTGCATGCCGCGCTTCTTGTAGCTCTTTTCGACGACGGCGCTGCAGTCGCGGTCTTCCAGCGGCAGAATGCGGTCGGCCATTTCAATGATGGTGACCTTGGTGCCGAACGCCGCGTACACGTCGGCGAACTCGCACCCGATGGCGCCCGCGCCCACCACGGCCAGCGTCTTGGGCGCTTCCTTGGCCAGCATGGCGTCGGTGCTGTCCCACACGCGCTCGTGGTCGATCTTCAGAAACGGCAGGTCGCGCGGCTTGCTGCCGGTGGCGATGATGACGTGCTTGGCGGTAACCGTCTGCTTGGCGCCGCCGTCCTTGGGCGTGACTTCCACCTTGCCCTTGCCGGCCAGGCGGCCGCGTCCGGGCAGGTGCGTGACCTTGTTCTTCTTGAACAGAAAGCCGACACCCTTGGTGAGCCGCTCGCTCACCTGGCGCGAGCGCTTCACGGCCTGCGCCATGTCGGTCTTGATCTCGCCCACGGTAACGCCGAACTCCGCGGCGTGCCCCAGGTGCGTGATCATGGCCGCGCTCTCCAGCAGGGCCTTGGTGGGAATGCACCCCCAGTTCAGGCAGACGCCGCCGGGGTTGTCTTCTTCAATGCAGGCCACCTTGTATCCGAGCTGCGCCGCCTTGATGGCGGCCACGTAGCCGCCCGGGCCGGCGCCGATAATCACGATGTCGAAGTTGTTGTCCGCCAACGCTCACCTCTGCTGTGCGAGTGGATCGCAGGTGCGCCGCGCCGATCATCAAAGAGGAGCCCGGTCGCGGGGCGGAGAAAACTACGGCCCGCCGTGCGCGTGAGCAACGGCGGGCCGCACATGCGCGCGGAAACAGGAACCGCAACACCGTTTCACGCGGAGGACGCGGGGAACGGCGCGGGGGTGCGCGGAGGAACAGAAAAGCGAAGGGGAGAGAAAACGCACCCGGGCATTCCTCCGCGGTGAGGCAACCGTTGTCCCCCCTCTGTTGCTGTTCCCCCGCTCCCTCCGCGTCCCCCGCGTGAAACGGTGTTTGCGGAACCGTCCGCCGCGCGGGCTATCGGGTCCAGCGCGGCAGCCAGTCCGCACCCGGCGCGCGGACGACGGTAAACGATGCGCCGCCGTCCGCGCGGACGATGCGGATGTCGGATTCCGCGCCGCGACTGGCGGTGTACGCCAGATGCCGCCCGTCCGGCGACCACGCGGGCGCGGAGGCAGCCTCGCCGGCGGGGCTCACGAGCGTGCGCCGGCCCGTGCGCAGATCCGTGACCGCGATCCGCGAGCCCTCGCCCGCGCGGATGGTGTGCGCCACGCGCAGTCCGTCCGGCGACCACGCGGGCTCCGCCTCCTGTGCGGTGTCCGTCGCGGCGTTGAGGGCGCGGATCGCGGTGCCGTCCGCGCCCACCAGGTACACGCGGTCGCGCCCCTCGCGGTTGCTCACGAACGCGATCCGCCGCCCGTCCGGCGACCAGCGCGGCGCCCAGTCATCGGTGTGAAAGGCCGTCAGCCGCAGCACGTCCGTTCCATCCGCGCGCATCCGGTAGATCTCCGCGTCGCCGTCGCGGCTGCTGACGAACGCGATCCACGCCCCGTCCGGCGACACGGCGGGGTCAAAGTTGCCCTGCGGATTGTCCGTCAGCCGGCGCAGCCCGCTCCCGTCCCGCCGCATGCGGTACAGGTCGCGAAAGCTGGCCGTGTCCGACTCGAACACGATCCACGACCCGTCCGGCGACCAGGCCGGCGAACGCACCCGCGCGCTCGCCGGGCCCACGCTCCGCGCCGCACCCTCGCCGCGCAGGGGGAGCACCGCCATCCGCTCCGTCGTGTTCCGCTCTTCTCCCGACACGGAAACGACGAGAAGCGCCGAACCGTCCGGCGACACCGCGCCCGGGTAGTCCTGCGACGCGCTGCGGGTAAGCCGGTGCGGCGCGGACCCGTCCGGCCGCACCTCGTACACCTCCGCCTGCCCGTCCCGCTCGCTGACGAACAGAATCCGCCCCGCCAGCGCGCGACGCTCTCCACGCCGCATGGTGTCGGGCGCGCTCCCCGGCTCGGCGGAGCGCGCGTCGCGGCATCCATCCATCGCCACGGCGGCAAGGACGAGCAGAAGAGCGCGGCGGAACGGGGGGATGTACATCAACAGAAAACCGGTGCGTCGGTGGATGATGGAGCGCCCGCCGCCCGTCTCCCCCGGCCGGCACCGCGCCGGGAGAGACGGTCGTCAGGCGGACGGGCTCAGCGGACGCGGATGGCGTCGGCGACGACCACGTAGCCGTCCGTGGTCCACCGCGACAGCACCACCTTGTTCCACCCGGCCGAGAAGCTCCACGTCCCCAGCGCGTTCCACTGGCCGCCGTTGGCCTGCTGGTTGGCGTTCACGCGGCCGATCTCGGTCCCCGCGGCGTTGTAGACGATGAACGGCGCGGCCGGCGCGCGGTTGGTGCCCGCAGTCCACCAGGCGTCGACGGTCCGCGTGCCCGCGGCGGACATGTAGAACCAGAACGTGGCGCCGTCCGAAACGGGGGAGGTGGAGGCGTAGGCGTAGCCGCTGCCGTAGTAGCCGGACGACGACGTGGCCGACAGCCAGGTGGTGGACGACTCGAAGCGGCCGGTGGCGGAGTTGTTGGCCGTGTTGGTGTTGTCGACGATGAGCGCCGTGGTGCCGCCGCCGGTGGTGCCGCACGCCGCGTTGATGCGGTTCAGGTAGTCCGTCCACGGCCAGTTGGGGCCCGGGTCGGTGCGGTTGTACGGCTGCAGCTGGCCGTGGCCCACGAAGTGGTAGCGGTCGCGCGGAATGCCGTACGCCTTGCTCAGGTCGCAGCTCAGGCGGGCCGAGGCGTCCAGCTGCCCGGCGGGAAAGGTGGTCTGCGACGCAAAGCCGCCGTGCTCGATGCCGACCGTGAAGTTGTTGCTGCTGTAGCCGTTGAGCGCGCACTTGGTGCTGCTGTTGAGCGTGCAGTCGTACGTGGCGCCGATGTGCCAGGCGCGGCCGCTTTCACGCACCAGCTGCGAGATCTCGCTCCCGCTCTCGTTCACCACGTAGTGCGCGCTGGCCTGGGCCTGCGTGTTGGTGAGCCAGCTCCAGCAGCTGCTGTAGCTGCCTTCGCAGGTGTGGATGATGACCATCTGCACGCCGCCGGTGCTGCCGGTGGGGCGGGCGTTGTAGTTGGGTGAGGGGCGCCAGATGGTGCCGGAAACCGGATAGTCCGGCGCCACGGCCAGCGTGCTTCCGGCGGGCGGCTGCGTGAACGCCGCGCGCACCTGCACCGGCATGATGGAGGCGACCAGCGTTCCGCCGCCGGTCTGGCCCACCACGCCGCGGTTCATGGTCGCGTACACTTCGTTGTGCACGTACATGGACTGCGCGTCCACCCGGTCGATGCCGCTGTAGCGGGCCACGATGGGGCCCCACGCCGCCACGTCCGTGGTGGCGATGCCCTCTTCGCGCGCCCACGCGCCCAGCAGCGCGGCCGCGGCGCGCACGTTGGCCCGGGGCGTTTCCTTCGCGTCACGCTCCGCCACGCCGGCCAGCGCGGCGCCCTGGCTGAGCCGCGCGCCGCGCAGCGCCATCACGCCGAACGCCGGCTCCTGGCCGGGGAACTCCGATTCGCCGCGCACCATCTGCCAGCGCGTTTCCACGTAGCCAATGGCCTTGAGCAGCGGCGCGGGGACGCCGAACTCGTTGGCGGCCTCGTTGAAGATCGCGTCCAGCCGCGCGTCGGCGGCGGCCTCGGGCGCGGGGACGCGCGCGGCGGTGGGTGCGTCGCCGCAGGCGGCGAGTGTGGCCGCTGCCAGCAGGGCCACGGCCAGATTCGGGAACTTGAACATCCGTCCTCCAGGTGTGTCGGGGCTCGCGTCGGGAAACGCGAAGGCTTAATGAGATCGTCCATCAACTAAAGCACACTTCCAATACAAAAACAAGAGGCGCAAAACGTATGATACAACATGTACTCGATGTGGACACCCGCCCGGCTGTATACGGAACTCCCAGCTACGCCCGGTGGGAGCAGAAACTGTGTTTCGTCCAGCGCGGGACAAACCTGATGCAGAGAAATCAGACGTTTACCCCCGAGCCGCTCGATCCCGGCGCGGCGCCTGGATCCGTCCCGAAGGAGCGGCGCGGCGGGAATCGTCCCGCAGGGAAAACGGAGCAGCAGAGGTCATCCTCCGCCGCTCCGTTCCGTTTGCGCAGGCCAGGAACTCGCCTGGATTCGCCACCCCCGACACCCGGCGCGCGGCACCAGGGAACGCCGCCCTCCGTGTGTGGCGCGACGTTGGCTTGGCGCAGAGTAGATCCTTCGTCGGCGCCAGATTACGTCGCGGCCGACGCATCGGCCGGCGCCTCCTCAGGATGACATGATGCTGTCCCGCGGCCACTCACAGCCCAAACCATGTCATCCTGAGGGAGCGTGCCCCGGGCTCTCCATCACGCCGACCCGTGCGCGACCGAAGGATCTACTATCCGCCGAGCCAACGTCGCGGGACGCACGCCCGTTCTCGCGCGGATGGTAGACCCTTTCGTCGGCGCCAAGTGTCAGCGCGGCAGAGAGTTCCGTCGGCGCCTCCTCAGGATGACATGATGTTGTCCCGCGGCCACTCACAGCCCAAACCATGTCATCCTGATGAGGGAGCGTGCCCCGGCCTCTCCATCACGGCGACTCGTTGCGCGACCGAAGGATCTACTATCCGCCGAGCCAACGTCGCGCCACACACGCCCGTTCTCGCGGGGATGGTAGATCCTTCGTCGGCGCCAGAGTCCGTCCCGACCGACATATCGGCCGGCGCCTCCTCCGGATGACGCCTTGGGCGATGAGACCGCGACAGGTGGCTGGTGGCGGAGGGACGGCAACGGACGCCTCTGGGCGGTGAGACGGCAGATCCGGAACGCGAACTCCCGCCATCCGCCTCGCGGCGGCCGGCGGGAGCGCGGCCTCTGCGTCTCTGCTGCTTTGCGTGATGCAGTCCGTTAGATCGTCAGCTCCCACGGGCGCGTGGCGGGCGCGCGGCTGCGGGCCACGGCGTCGCGCATCAGCACATCTTGGTAGTTCACTTCCGGCTCGCCCGGCTGCGGCCGGCGCTGCACGTACTGCCCGTCGGAGTTCAGCTCCCACGACAGGCGGTTGTCGTTCAGCGCGTAGTGCAGCACGTCGATCACCCGGCCGCGCAGCGCCGAATCCATCACCGGCACCAGCGTTTCCACCCGCTCGTTCAGGTTGCGGCCGCGCCAGTCGGCGCTCCCCATGAAGATCTCCGGATCGCCGCCGTTGCCAAAGAAGAAGATGCGGTCGTGCTCCAGAAAGCGCCCCACGATGCTCGTGACCCGGATGTGGTCGCTGTACCCCGGCAGCCCCGGCCGCAGCCGCGTGTGCCCGCGGATGATGAGGTCCACCTTCACCCCGGCCTGCGACGCGCGGTACAGCTCCACGATCATCCCGAAGTCGTCCAGCGCGTTGAACTTGGCGATCACCCGCCCCGTTCCGCCGGACTGCTGGATCTCCACCTCGCGCCGGATCAGGTCCTGAAACACCCGGCGCATGTCACGCGGGGCCACCACCAGGCGGTCGTAGT
This sequence comes from Longimicrobium terrae, assembly GCF_014202995.1. Taxonomy (NCBI): domain Bacteria; kingdom Pseudomonadati; phylum Gemmatimonadota; class Longimicrobiia; order Longimicrobiales; family Longimicrobiaceae; genus Longimicrobium; species Longimicrobium terrae. Next base: position 50,613 of record NZ_JACHIA010000016.1, on the reverse strand, counting down.
TCTGGTCCGGCGCGTACCCGGTCAGAAAGTGGAAAAAGTTGACAAGGTCGCGCCCGATCTCCGCGTTCCCCGTCAGCAGGCCGAAATCCGTGTACAGCCGCGTGGTCTTCGCGTGGTAGTTGCCCGTCCCCACGTGGCAGTACGTGCGCGGCTTTCCATCCTCCAGACGGACGACGAGCGTCACCTTGGAGTGCGTCTTGAGGCCCACCAGCCCGTAGGTGACGTGCACGCCGGCGTCTTCCATCATCTGCGCGCCGACGATGTTGTTGGCCTCGTCAAAGCGCGCCGTGACCTCCACCAGCACCGCCACCTGCTTGCCCCGCTCCGCCGCGCGCAGCAGCGCCTGCACCACCGGCGACTGCCCGCCGGTGCGGTACAGCGTCATCTTGATGGCCAGCACGTTGGGGTCGTCGGCCGCCTCGTCCAGCAGCCGCTGCACGCTGGCGGTAAACGATTCGTACGGATGATGGACGAGCACGTCGCCGCGGCGGATGATGGAAAAGATGTTGCGCTCGTCCTCCGTCTCCCCCTCGTGCTGCAGCGCCTCGGGGACGACGGGCTCCCACGGATCGTAGCGAAAGGGCTGCAGATCCAGATCCGCCAGCGTGGTGCAGTCCGCGTGGTCCAGCATGTCGGCGGATTCGTACACGTCGGCGTCGTCCAGCTCCAGTTCGCGGCACAGCAGCTCGCGCACCTCCGGCGGCATCCCCCGCTCCACCTCCAGCCGGACGACCGGCGCGAACCGCCGCTCGCGAAGCTCCTCGGAAATCAGCGCCAGCAGGTCCTCGGATTCGTCGTCGTCCCGGTCCACGTCGGCGTTGCGGGTGACGCGAAAGGCGCTGGCGCTCAGCACCTCCATCCCCGGAAACAGCTCGGCCACGTTGGCCTGCACCAGCTGCTCCACGGGCACGAACTGGTGCGCGTGGGGCGAATCCGGCACGGGCACCCAGCGCCCCTGCGTGGTGGGCACCTTGATCCGCGCAAAGTGCATGGTGTTGCGCGCGGAGTGCCGCATCAGCACGGCCAGCGACAGGCTCAGGTTGCTGATGAAGGGGAACGGATGGCCGGGGTCCACCGCCAGCGGGGTGAGGACGGGGTAGATGTTCTCGCGGAAGTAGCGCGTAAGCCCCGTGCGCTGCGCCCCGTCCAGCTCGTGCCAGTCGCTGACGACGACGTCCGCCTCGGAGCGCAGCAGCGGGCGCAGCTCGCGGTCCCACGCGTGCGCCAGCGCCGCGTACATTTCGCTGGCCGCGTCGGTGATCATGGACAGCTGCTCGCCGGGGGTGCGGCCGTCCAGCGAGCGCGTCTGCACGCCCGCGATCTGCTGCCGCTTGAGCCCGCCCACCCGCTTCTGAAAGAACTCGTCCAGGTTGCTGCTGGTGATGGCCAGAAAGCGCACCCGCTCCAGCAGCGGCGTGCGGGGGTCGCGCCCCTGCTGCAGCACGCGCCAGTTGAAGTCCAGCAGCCCCAGTTCGCGGTTGAAGTACAGCGACGGGTGATCCAGCGGGGCGTCCGCCGGCACCTCTTGCGCGCGCACGGCGCGGGGCAGCAGCGGCGTGGCGGCGGGCGGGCCCAGGTCGATGTCCTCGGCCGCGGGCAGGTCCGCGGGCAGGGCGGGGGGATCGTGCGGCAGCATGCGCTCTGAAGGAACGTGGAACGCCCGCGCCGGCGGCGGGGCACAGGCCGGGAACATGAGGCGGTGCGGGCCGCGGGGCAATGCGGCGAGGGTGGGCACGGCGCGCCGTTACGCCTCCGTAACGCGCGCGGCCGCCAGCGGATTGCGCGCCTTCGGGACGAGCCGCGGCCGACTCCGGCCGCCTCCCCGTCCATCGTTACAGATGGACAGAATAGCACGCTGATGGCGTGAAGGTGACGAAACACACCTTTCCAGCGTATATTCACACATTCACGCCGGAAACGCGGTTCGGGATCCGTCCGGAAGCGGCTTCATCCGCCCTCCGGATCGCCCGTAACCGGCCATCCTGAAACCGAAGTGAACAGCTCCGACGGGGATCGGGGGCAGGCGCGTCCACTCTGTGTACGCCATCGCCCGAACATCTTGCGGGAGGGTGGTTTGGGTCCCGCGCACGCTGTCCACCGGGCCCGAGAAAGTGGCGTAAGTGCACACCTGCCCCGCAGTTAGCTGGGGTGCTGGACCACTTGATTCGGGTTTTGTTCGGTATTAAATTTGGTGCGTTGAACAGAGCGGGCCACACCCCTTGGTTCCACCCCCGAAAGGGACGTTCCAGAACAGAAAGGGATCGGATGATGAGCAGCGATACGCGAAGCGCCACGATCAAGCACCTGCGTGAAACCGCGCAGGCCCGGGTGGAGAACACCTCCCTGCGCAGCGTGGCCCGGGAGATCGGGATGAGCCCCACCGGGCTCAAGAAGTTCCTTCAGGGTACGGCTCCGTACTCGCCCACCCTTCGCCGCCTGCGCACCTGGTTCGTGCAGTACGCGGCCATGCAGGGCGGCGCCGTGCGCCGCGAAGAAGCGTCCGCCGCGCTGTCGGTGCTGGTGCACGACCTGTCGCCCGATCCGCGGCGCGAGGCGGCCACCTGCCTGCTGGACTGCGTGGAGCGCGGCTACGAGCAGAGCGGCAAGACGCAGCCGGCGTGGATGTCGGAGCTGCGCGCCCAGTTCGGCGGCGCCAGCCAGGTTTCGCAGGCCTGAGCCTGGGCGGGTGAAGTCCGGGGCCGGAAGGCCGGCCCCGAAAGCGGCGCGGTGCGCCCATCCATCCACACCCACATTCCGGGCCGGCAACCGGACGTCACGCGGCGTCCGCCTCCGCCGGCCTGATGCGGTGCGCCACCAGCGACTGGTGCGCGCCCACCCCGGCCATCACACCCGCCGCCGACGCCATGGTGGCGTTGTGCATGGGGCTCGCCGCGTCGCCCGCGGCGTACACCCCGGGCACCGTCGTCTGCTTCGAGTCGTCCACGCGCACGTGCTGTCCCTGCGGCCCGTCATCCATCGCGCAGCCCAGCGCCCGGGCCAGCGGGCTGGCCATGTGCGTGCGCGGCGCGGTGAACACGGCGCCCAGCGATACGATCCTCCCGTCACTCAACCGCACGGCGTCCAGCGCGGGCGCCGTGCCCAGCAGTTCCACCACCGGCGTCCGCTCGATCACCACGCCGCGGGCCGCCAGCCGCGCCGCCTGCTCCTCGTCCGGCTCAAACACGCCCTGGGTAAAGTAGGTGGTGGGGCCCCAGTCCGGGATCAGCGCCGCCTGGTGCGCCGACATGGGATGGTTGGCGATCACCCCCAGCGGCTGGTCCGCGACCTCGTATCCATGGCAGTACGGGCAGTGCAGCACCGTGGCCCCCCAGCGCTCCCGCATTCCGGCGATCGGCGGCAGTTCATCGCGCACGCCGGTAGCCAGAACCAGGCGGGCGGCCCGCTCCTCCCGCCCGCCGGCCAGGGAGACGACGAACGCGCCGCCCTCGTCACGCGCATCCACCGCTTCCCCGTCCAGCCGCGACACCGTGGGATACAGCGCCAGCTGGCGCGACGCTTCGGCGATGATCTCGCGCGGCGGGCGGCCGTCCTGCCCCAGAAAACCGTGCGCGTGCGCGGCAAAACGGTTGCGGGGCAGCCCGGAGTCGATCACCAGCACGCGGCGGCGCGCGCGGGCCAGCTGCAGGGCGGCGGACAGGCCGGCAAAGCTGCCGCCGGCCACGATGGCGTCATACGTCATGTTCGTATCTCTCCCGGTGGGGCCTGTCCGCCGTGATGCACTCCCACGTCCGCCGCCAGGTCGGCGAGGGTCAGGGTGGCCAGGCGCCGCTCGAGGACCCGTTCCGCCTCGCGCACCGCGTCGTCCAGCGACCGGACGACCGACTGCAGGAGGAGGCACCGCGGCGGCGGTTCATCGGACGAGCCGACGGCAACCACCCGCTCCCCCAGGGCGCGCTGGATCTCCGCCAGGCTGACCTCGGCCGGCGGCCGCGCCAGCCGCCAGCCGCCGCCGTGGCCCTTGACCGAGGTCACGATTCCGGCTTCCCGCAGCCCCGCAAAGGTGCGGCGGATGACGACGGCGTTGGTACCGATGCACGCCGCCATCTCTTCTGACGTCATCGGCCGGTCCTGGCGCTCGCTCATGTGCAGCAGCACGTGCAGCGCGACAGACAGGCGTTCGTTTCGCTTCATGTAACTCTGCATGTTACGTGATACTGTCGATCCGCGCAAGCTCCCGCCGCGTGCGGTGGGCGGGAGTCCGGCTCGGCGGACGGGGGATGCACTTCCTCCAACGCGACGAGCGGATCCGCGGAACTGCGCGAATCCGCTCGTCCGGCTCCGGCCCGCGCGTGCTCAGCGGGCGGACGGCCCCTCGGCGGCGGGGGTCAGGCGGGCGCGGGCGGGGCGCGGGGCGGCGGCGTCCTGCATCCGCTTGACCGTCCAGGCGCACAGCAGCAGGCACAGCGCGGCCACCACGGCCGCGGGCACGCCCCACTCCCATCCCTTGTTGGACGCGTCCACGTCGCGCGCCACCATGTCCAGCGCCAGCGCGCCCAGGTTCCACGCCAGGTGAAGCAGAACGCCGCTCCAGATGGACCGGCTGGCCCACACCGCGTGGCCCAGCACCAGCCCGGCGGCCAGGCGGATGGGGATCAGCTCCGGCTCGCCGTGCGCCAGGGCGAAGAGAAAGGCGGAGGTGGCGATGGCGGGCATGGGGCCAAAGCCGCGCTCCAGCGGGCGCTGAATCCATCCGCGAAAGCCGAACTCCTCCACCAGCGGCGCCGCGCCGATCGCGAGGAGCCAGAACGCCGGCTCGCCGAACGGCCTGGCGATGAACGCGTCCAGCTCCGGCTGCGGCGGCGGATCGTGCGCCATGCCGAATGCCTGCAGCGCCACCCACAGCGCCTGCGGCAGGGAGGCGAACGCGGGCGCCATCACCAGCAGCCACGGCCACGCGCGGCGCGGCCAGCGCACACGGAGGCGGGCGCGCGCGCGGCGGCGGCGGGGCGCCCACGTGTACACCAGCAGAAGCGCGACGGTGACGGCGATGATCCACGCCAGCGCCGCCCGCGGGTCCATCCGCAGCGACTGGAGCAGGGTAAGCTGCCAGCAGAGGAGCAGAAACAGCCCCCACGCGGCGGCCGTCACCGCCGCGCCCATGCGCAGTACGCGGGTTGCCCCGCCGGGTCCGGGAGTCAGGTTGGATGCTTGCATGATGAGGAATGCTAACGGTTTCCGCTGCGGGACGACAGAAGCGGTACGGAAGTGCGTGAGTGCTGGGTACGGAAGTGCGTGAGTGCGGTGTGCGTGAGTGCGTGAGTGCGCGTCAGGTCGGCCCGATGCATTCCGGGGGGTGCGGGCGCTTGCGGATGGGGGCGCGTTCGCCCGGCTCCGCGGGAGAGGAGCGCGGGTCAGGCTCGATCAACGAACGCGAATGCATCCCCGGCCTTGTCCCCCCTCGCCGCCGATCCAGCCCGGTGCGGGGGATCGGGAGCTTCGAGAGCGGCGGATCGACGGCGCCGCGCCCACGCGTTCCTCTCAAGCGGCGAGTCCGGGTGCGCCGGACGTAGCGAGTGGTGCGGCGGGTGGCGTAGAATGACAGATCCTCATCAACACGCGACCCAGTTGCCGATGTACCGGAACCACGCCCGCTCCACGCTCGCGCGGGGAATGGCCACCGCGCTCATCCCCCTCCTCGCCGCCTGCGCGGGCGGCCACCGCGCCCCCGCCGCGCCCGCGCCCATGAACGCCCTGCGCGCGGCGCCGGACGAGGCGGGAATCCCCGTGCTGACCTGGCACGGGTTCGCGGACACGCTCGGCACGCGCGGGGGAAACCTGACCGCGACGTACGCCGCGTTCGAGGAAATGCTGGGGTTCCTGCGCGCCAGCGGCTTCCGCTCCGTCTTTCCGGAGGAGGTTCGGCCGGGGGACGACCGCCGCCGCCTCGTCGTGCTCACGTTCGACGACGGGCCGCGCGACCACCTTCGCGCGGCGGCCATCCTGGAGCGCTACGGGTTTCGCGGCATCTTCTTCGTCATCCCCAGCCGCATCGCGGAGGGCGGGCCGCGGCACCTGTCGGCGGACGAGGTGCGGCGGCTGGTGGCGGGCGGGCACCGGGTCTCCGCGCACGGCTACGATCACCGCAGCCTGGGCAGTTCCGTCCGCGAGGTGGCGGCAACGATGGCGCGCTCGCGCGGGATCATCGAGGCGCGCACGGACGCCGCCGGCGCGGGTGCGGACTTCGCCTTTCCCTTCGGCCACTACACGCCGGAGGTGGCCGAGGCGGTGAGCGGGCGCTTCCGCTACCTGCACACGGTGGATCCGGGATACTGGGACGGCCGCTCGGCACTGGTGCCGCGCATGCTGCTGATGAACGACATCGACCCGGCGTTCTTTCGCGAGTACGTGCTGGGCGGCGCGGCGAACCTGCCCGCGTGGGAGCCGCTCTTTGCCAGCGGCGGCACGGGCGACACGCTCGCCTTTCTCTCGCACGGAACGCCGCTGCCCGCGAATGCCGAACTGCTGGCCATCTCGCCGGACGCGCAGGGCCGCAGCTACGCCAGCCATCCGCTTGGCGACAACGCGCGGATGAGGGGCGACACGGTCGTCGTGGACATGGGCGGGCACCTGCGGCGCTGGTTTCCACCGGAGCGCGTGGCCGTGAGCTTCGCGCTGGTCACGCGGGAGGGCGGCCGCATCCGCTACCTTACGCCCGGCCTGCTGCACTGGGTGCGAGATCCCTCGCGCCCCGCGCCCTGACCGCGTCCGCGTTCCCGCGATGACCATCGGCCGGCGGGCGCCTCCCCGGCCTGACACGTCCGCCGCCTGCTCGTCGTCAGCGGTGAGGCGGCGAGGCGACTGTTGATCCGCATCGCGAAACGCTAGATTCACCGCGTACCCAGACAGGCAGGATGCCATGCCCGAAGTCCCGTTTTCGCAGATTCCCGACGACGCCCGCGTGTGGGTGTTCGGCGCCGCGCGCCCGCTGAACGCCGATGAGCAGCGCCGCGTGACGGACCACGTGGACGCCTTCATCCGGCAGTGGGCCGCGCACGGATCGCCCGTGGTGGGCGGCCGCGAACTGCGCCATGACCAGTTCCTGCTCGTGGCGGCGGACGAGCGCGCCACCGGCGTTTCCGGCTGCTCCATCGACACGCTCTTTCGCACGCTGGGCGACCTGGAGCGCGAGATGGGCCTGCCGCTGCGCGACGGCGGACTGGTCTTCTTTCGCGGTGAAGACGGCCAGGTGGAGGCCGAGCCGCGCCCCGCGTTCCGCAAGCGCGCGCTGTCCGGCGGCGTGGGCCCGGACACCGTCGTCTTCGACAACACCGTCACGCACGTGGGCGATGTGCGGGCGGGGCGGTGGGAAACGCCGCTCGCCCGCGCGTGGCACGCGCGCGCCTTTCCCGTCGGCACCACGGCGGACGCGCCCGGCGCCTGATCCGCCGCCATCTCCGGACGACGAAAAGACCGCCGCCGGCCTCACGGGCCGGCGGCGGTCTTTGTGTGCGGGCGGGCGAAAGGGTCAGCCCATGGCGACGTTGCCGCGATCGCGGTCGCGGCCCATCACGCCCTCGATCTCGCCCACGAAGCTGCCGTCGCCGGGCTCGCTGCCGCCGAACAGTCCCTCGCGGCTGGTCTGCGCGATGCGGGCCGCGGTGTGCGCGTTCAGCCAGCGGTCGAACGATTCCGAAGCCGCCATCAGCGAGTAGAACGCCCGCCCCCGGCGCGACGGGCTGCCCAGCATGTCGAGCACCGCGGCGATGATCGACGCCGGGATCACGACCGCATCCTTGAGTCCGGCCAGCATTGTCTTGAACTGAAAGATCATCAGGTCGCGGATCAGCACTCCAGCGGGCACGCCAGTCGGTTCCATCGTCTTGCTCCGGGGTTTCGGGTACGTCGGGTACGGCGCCACTGTACGCGGACGGGGCCGCGGGGGTTTCAACTGGACCGCGCCCCCGCGCCGTCGTCCTGCAGCGTATAGCCTTCCGGCGCGCGCTGTACCGCGGGCGGCGGGGTGTAGAAGTCGATGAAGATCATCTGCGGCGCCTCCTGACCGTCGTACGTGATTTCGTACGCGTCCAGCGCGCCGGTGCCCTGCTCGGCGTACTCCGTGGGAAAGTTGCAGCAGCTTCCCAGGCGGCGGAAGCGCACCGTCTGCCCGCCGGGCCCGCGCAGCCGCGCCAGGTAGGCCCGCTGGTTGGCGACGCCGGTTTCCGCGGCGCCGCCCACCCGCACCGCGTTCTTGCTCCCGTAGCCGAAATCCTCGCTCTTTTCGCGCGGGTCGGGGCGAAGGTGATGGCCGGCCGTGCGGTCCAGCGCGGAATCCACCGCCATCGACACGCTCATTTCGGCCATCAGCATCGCGGCGGCCGCCTGCTCGTTGTCCATCCCCACCGGCTCGCCGTCCTTGTTCATCACCACGCTGGAGATGACGACGTGCGTGGAATCACCCCGCTCCTCCAGTTCCACCGCCACCATGGGATGAAACCCCATCTCGGCCGTACCCTCGAGCGGGGTGGTGACCAGCACCTCGTCCAGCAGCTTCGCGCGAAAGGTGTAGCCCTGGCGCTCCAGCGCATCCAGCGCGGCGACGTAGATGGCGCGCGTGGGCGCGGCGAGGGTCACGGCCAGGACGGGCCGTCCGTCGTCGCCGGACGACGACTTCTGCGCCGCGGCGGGCGCGCTGGACAGGAGAAGGGCCGCGCCGAACAGTGCGGCGCCGCGGCGGAATGCGGGCATGGGCGGATTGGCGGGCGGGTCGGAATGGAGGCGGGATGCAGAATGATCGCGGGTGCGGCCGCCCCCGCGCAAGCGGCCGCACCAGAGCGCCATCCCGGCGCCCCCTGATCAGCCGTTCGGGATGACGATCAGCCGCGCCGGGCGGAATCAGCGCGAGCACTCACGCCGATTGTTCCGGCACGACCGGGTTCGGACCGAACCTCGACCGTACTCTTTGCGACGATCCTCCGCCGTACCCTGTCAGCGGCCGGAACGCCCGATGCTCCCTGGACGGAAGAAAGCCCCGGCTTCTCTCATCGAGACGCCGGGGCTTTGTCGTTTATCCCTCGTGGACCGCTGGCCCTCACGGGCGACGTGCTGCCCCCACCTGCTCGCGCAGGGGCTTGGTCCACAACGCCTTCCGCATCATCGCGGCACCTGCGGGTGCTCGACGGGGAGAGCCGCAGCCTGCAGGGACGCTTCCGGTCCGCAGCCCTCAGTCCGCTGCGCCGGCGCCCGCGGGGGCGGCGGCGAAGTCCGGATCGGGCGTAAAGTCCTCGCCCGGGTTGATGAAGCGGTCCTGCTCGTACGCGTACTGCCGGTCGTGCAGTTCGCGGTAGCGGCCGCCCTGCGCCATCAGTTCCGCGTGCGTCCCCCGCTCCACCACCTCGCCGTTCTCCAGCACCAGGATCTGGTCCGCGCTGCGGATGGTGGACAGCCGGTGCGCGATCACGAAGCTGGTGCGCCCGTACCGCAGGCGCCGCAGCCCTTCCTGGATCTTGTACTCGCTTTCGCTGTCCAGCGACGACGTGGCCTCGTCCAGAATCAGGATGCGCGGGTCCGCCAGCAGCGCCCGGGCAATGGCGATGCGCTGCCGCTGCCCGCCGCTCAGCTTGATGCCGCGCTCGCCCACGACGGTGTCATATCCCTCCGGAAAAGCGCTGATGAACTCGTCCGCGTTCGCCAGCGCCGATACTTCCTCGATCTCCGCGCGCGTCGCGTCCGGCCGGGCGAAGCGGATGTTGTCGGCCACCGTGCCGTCGAACAGAAAGTTCTCCTGCAGCACCACGCCCAGCTGGGCGCGGTAGTCCGCCAGCCGCACCTCGTTCAGGTCGCGCCCGTCGATGCGTACGGTTCCCCTGGTGGGCCGGTTGAAGGCCATCACCAGGCTCACCAGCGTGCTCTTGCCCGATCCGCTGCTGCCCACGAGGGCGATGGTGCTGCCCGGAGGCGCGTGCAGGTTGATGTTGCGCAGCACCGGCTGCCCCTCGTTGTACTCGTACCACACGTCTTCCAGCCGCAGATCGCCCCGTACCGCGCCCAGCGCGGCGCGCTCGCGGTCCTCGTCGTCCTCCGTGCGCATGGCCAGCACTTCGCGAATGCGGTCCAGCCCGGCGAACGCCTCGCTCACCTGCGTGCTGATGCTGGCGATCTGCACCACCGGTGCGGCCAGCATCCCCGTCAGGATCAGGTACGCGAACAGGCCGCCCAGCGTCATGTCGCCGCGCAGAATGGCCGGTCCGCCCACCAGGATCACCGCCACGCTCACCAGGCCGATGACGACCGTGGCGAACGATCCCACCGCCGACACGCCGGTAATCGACCGCGAGATGTTGCGGAACAGCTCGTGGGCGCCGCGGGTGAACACGCGCTGCTCCCGCTTTTCCGTGCCGTACGCCTTGACCACGCGGATTCCGCCCAGCGTTTCCGTCAGCCGGCCGTTGACGCGCGCGGTGATTTCGCCGCGTTCGCGAAAGATGGGGCGCAGCCGGGTGAACGTGGTGGCCATCGCCCCGCCGAACGCAATCAGCACGAGGATGATGCACACCGTGAGCAGCCAGTTGAGGTACAGCAGCCCCACCAGCGCCAGCACGGCGGTGAACACGCCGCCCACCAGCTGCACGATCCCCGTCCCCACCAGGTTGCGGATCCCTTCCGCGTCGTTCATCACCCGGCTCACCAGGACGCCCACCTGCGTGCTGTCGAAGTAGCGGATGGGAAGCCGCGTCACGTGGCGCTGCACCCGCCGCCGCATGTCGGTAATGGCGTGCTGCGCCGTCACGCTGATCACCTGCGACAGCGCAAAGGAGGTGATTCCCTGAAGCAGGGTCGATACGAGGACCGCGCCGGCCAGCGGCATCAGCAGCCCGGAGCGGCCCTTGCCCAGCACCTCGTCCACCAGGTACTTGGAGCCGTACGCCGGAACCAGCCCCGCCAGGCGGCTGATGAGCATGAGCACCAGCCCGATGCCCAGATACCGGCGGTGGTGCCACATCAGCGCCCGCGCCTCGCGCCACGCCTCGGCGCTCACCTTCTTCTTGGCCTTCTTCAGCTTCTCGTCCGCCTTGGAATCCTGATCGCTCACGTGCGTCCTCCCTGTGGGTCCAGGCCGGCCCGGGCGGGGCGGCGGGGCGCTTCCAGCGGAGCGGCCAGCGGCGGCGCCCCCGTCTCGTCCATCTGCGGCACCGCGGCCGCGGCCTCGCCGGGCCGCAGCCGCCGCACCAGCACCAGCGTCAGGACGGATGCGGCCACGGCCACCCACCCCACGGCGGGAAAGCCGCGGATGGGCTCGCCGCCGGTGCCGCCCTGGATCATCCATCCGCCCACCAGCGACGCCGCGCCCGCCGCGCCCTGCTGAATGGACGAGTTCAGGCTCATGAAGCCGCCCCGCCTGCGCGGCGACACGATTCCCGTCACCAGTGCCGTCGCGCTGATCATCCGCCCGGACGACATCACCATCATGGCCGTCGTGGTCGTCAGAATCACCCACACGGGCGAAACGGGCAGATGCGTCACCGCCACAATCGCCGGAATGCCCAGGACCACGGAAAGCATGAAGACCGGCGCGTGCCCGAACCGGTCCGCCAGCGGGCCGAACACCAGCGGCCCCGTCACCAGCGTCGCCAGCCCGCCCGTGAGGTAGATGAGCGGCAGCTGCGATTCACGCAGCCCCGCGTTTTCCGTCAGGTACGCGCTCAGAAACGGGACGACGCTGAAGGCGGAGAACATGATGCCGACGGTCAGCGCAAAGGCCCGCAGGTGCTCCGGCGCGCGCGCCACGGCCACCAGGTCCGCCCACGGCGACGCGTCCGAGGGCGCCACGTGCCCGCGCATGGCCGGCAGCAGCAGCGCCGCGCCGGCGAACACCACGACGGTCAATCCGCCCAGGAACAGGAACGGGGCCTCCCACGCAAAGCGGTTGGCCAGGTACAGGCCAAAGGGAAGGCCCAGCACGGAGGCGGCGCTGAACGCGCCCATCACCACGCCCATCGCCGTTCCGCGCCGCTCGGGGCGGATCTGGTCGCCCACCACGGCGAACACCACGCCGGCCAGCACCCCGCCGAACGCGCCGGCCACCACGCGCGCCGCCAGCAGCAGCCGGTATTCATCCACCAGCCCGCACAGCACCGTTCCCACGCCAAAGCCGGCGAGCAGGAACAGGAGCATGCGCCGCCGGTCGAACCGGTCCATGAACGCGGCCGCCACCAGCCCGGAAAGCGCCGCGCTGAACGTGTAGGCCGACACCAGCAGCCCGAACTCGCGCGCGGAAATGTCCAGCGACCGCATGAGCATGGGCGCCAGCGGCATGATGAGCACAAAGTCCAGCACGTGGCAGAACTGAATGGTGAGCAGCACCAGCAGCAGCCCCCATTCCCGTCCGCTGAACACCCCCAGAGCCCTTCTGATCATTCGTCTTTCAGCATTGTGTCCGGCGCACCGGCCGTGGTTCTCCGGCCGCGCCGGCACTCAACCCGGCTCCCGTACACCGCGCGGGGAGGTCGGCTCCCGTTCTTTCCTCCACCATCCATCCGGCACGCCGAATCCCGGCGGCGGTCGATCCCGCGTGACCGATGCGGGACGTTGGATCGAGGCGGATGACCGTCCTTGCCATGATGTCGATCCACCCCGCCGGAAATCGACATTCAGGATCGCGCCCGTCGGTTCGATGGCGGCCGATGGGGAGTGATCCGCATCGATCGATGAAGCAAAGACCTGAAAGCCGCGTGACGGACCGGCGGTGGCGGCGTTCGTCCACCCGAATCGTCCTCGTATACCGGACGGTACAGGCGGATGGGGATCAGTCCGCCGACGCTTCCGCGGTCAGCAGCGGCGCGGGGGCGGGCGCGGAATGCTCCGGCCGCGCGGGGCGGATGACGATTCCGTAGGCGTCCTCCCGGTCGGGGGCGAACGCGGCGGCGCGGCGGGGCGAAACACGGCCCCGCGGCAGGCTCAGCAGCGCAAACATCGCAGTTGGTCCGGTAAAAGAAATGGCGGGCCGCCGGAACTCCGGCGGCCCGGAATGCGTCAGGCCGCGCCCGCGGTCTGCAGCGTGGGATAGTCCACGTAGCCGCGCTCGCCGCCGCCGTAGAAGGTGTCGCGGTCCGGCGTGTTGAGCGGCGCCGCCTCGGCAAAGCGCTCCGCCAGGTCCGGGTTGGCCAGGAACGGCACCCCGAACGCCACTAGGTCGCCCTCGCCCGCCGCGATCGCCGCGTCGGCCGTGTCGCGCCCGTAGCCGCCGTTGACGATGAGCGGGCCGCGAAACGCCTCGCGCAGCAGCGGGGTGATGCGCGGCTCGGGGCCGCCCAGCGGCTCGGCCACGTGCAGGTACGCCAGGCCGTAGCGGTTCAGCATCCGCACCGCGTACCCGAACGTTTCCGCGGGATCGCTGTCGCTCATGCTGTTGTACGAGCCCATCGGGCTCAGCCGCACACCCACGCGGTGCCCGCCCCACACCTCCACCACGGCCGCCGTCACCTCGTCCAGAAAGCGCGCGCGGTTCTCCACGCTGCCGCCGTACTCGTCCGTACGGTGGTTGCTGCCGTCGCGCAGAAACTGGTCGATCAGGTATCCGTTGGCGCCGTGCAGTTCCACGCCGTCAAAGCCCGCGCGGTACGCCGCGCGCGCGCCCCGGGCAAAGTCCGCCACGATCCCCTTGATCTCGTCCGTCTCCAGCGCCCGCGGCGTGACCATCGGCTGCATTCCGCCGGCGGTGATGATGGGTCCTTCCGGCGCGATGGCCGAGGGCGCCACGGGAAGGCCGCCGTCCGGCTGCGTGTCGGGGTGCGAAATCCGCCCCACGTGCCACAGCTGCAAAAAGATGCGCCCGCCCGCCGCGTGCACCGCGTCCGTCACCGCGCGCCATCCCTCCACCTGCGCGTCGCTGTAGATGCCGGGGGTGTTGGGATAGCCCGCGCCCTGCGGCGAAACCTGCGACCCTTCGCTGACGATGAGCCCGGCCGTGGCGCGCTGGGCGTAGTACCGCGCCATCAGCGGCGTGGGCGTGTTGCCCTCGCCCGCGCGGTTGCGCGTCATGGGCGCCATCACCAGCCGGTTGCGAAGGTTGTAGGGTCCCACGCGCACGGGAGTGAACAGATTGGGGGTCGGATCGCTATCCATCGGTCAGGCTCTCTTCTTGTCGTGGATCAAAGCCCGGCTCACGGCCGGCATCGGACTGCAACCAAACGTGTTACAAATCAGCACGGCCGAAACGGCGACGGCGCGCCCCCGGCGGCTACGGCCGGGAACGCGGGCGCCGGTCGGAGGTGCGCCGCGGGCGGTTGTCTTCCAGCAGCCGCACCACCGGGCTGATCACCTGCCCCGGCTCCAGCGTGATGCGCTGCTCGCGGGCGCCCACCCGCGGCGTTCCTTCGGCGCGCAGGGTGTACGTCCCCGCGGGAAGGCTGGCGAACTCGAATCCGCCGCCCCGGCCGGAAGTGGTGGCGCGCTGCGTTCCGTCGGCCGCGGCCACCGTCACGCGGGCGCCGGCGACGGCGTTGCCCGCGCCGTCCGTCACCCGGCCCAGCACCCGTGCGGACTGCGCCGCCAGCGGTGACGAGGCGGCCAGCAGCGCCGCGGCCAGCAGAAGCGGGCGGACGGCCGTGCGGATGCGGGTGAATGCGTTCATCGGGTCCTCTGCCGAGTCCAGGGTGCCGGCCGGCCACCATTTGTAGCCGAACCGGTTACAGATACAACTGCGCAACGTGCTGCGCAAAAAGCAATTACACCTCGCGGCCGGCGCCCGCCGGCACGGCGAACGAAGGCTCGCCGGGGCACGCCGCCGCGCGGCCGGTCACGTCGCGGAACACGTCGGCGATGGTGGTCTGGGAAAGCTGCGACTGCATGGCCTCGTGCGCCCGGCAGAACACGCGCTGCAGCACCGAGCGGATGTTGCCGCCGATGTCGCAGCAGCTGCGCGAGCCCTGGTGCACGGCGAACAGCTCTTCCTTTTCCTCCACCGCGCGATACACGTCCAGCAGCGTGATGTCGCCGGGCTCGCGGGCCAGCTGCGCCCCGCCGCCCACGCCGGCCTGCACCTGCACCAGCCCCGCGTTGCGCAGCGCGCCCACGATGCGGCGCACCACGACAGCGTTGGTGTTCACGCTTCCGGCAATGGTTTCGGACGTGACGGCTTCCCCGCGCTTCCCGGCCAGGAACGCCAGCACGTGCACCGCCACCGCCACCCTGCTGCTGATCGTAGACATCGCGTACTCCGTTCGATAACTGCAACCAGTCTAGTTGCGGACCGTCCGAATGTCAACGGGGACGATGCAGGTCGTCCGTTTTGTGGCGGCTCGCGGCTTGGAGAACTGGACGGGCGCGAGTATGCTGTCCGCAGCAGATTTCGCCGCACATCCCCCCTTGACACCGGCGCTGCGCCCGGCTAAACTGGACGCACGAAGGTCACCCCCTGCGTGCGCGCAGTGTGGGTACGTAGCTCCGGGGGGTTGTGCCATCACTGGTGCAACCCCTCGTTACGTATTCCCGTGAACGACGCCGCCGCGCCCGCCCCCGTCCAGCGTGCCCACAGGCTGGAGATCTTCGTGGATGGAAGCAACTGGAACCTGGCGCTGATCCGCGAGAGCTTCCACTTCCAGGTCGACCTCAACCTGCTGGCCACGCGCCTTTCTCGCGGCTTTCACTTCGTAAAGCTGCGGTACTACACGTCCCCGCTGCCCAATCAGACAAGCCCCGCGTACCGGCGGCAGCAGCAGTTCTTTGATGAACTGCGGCGCAGCCGGCGAATCGACCTCGTTCTTGGCCGTCATGAACCGCGCCGGGACGAGGAAGGCAATCGCTACTTCGTGGAAAAAGAAACGGACGTCAATCTCGCCGTCGACATGGTGCTGGGTGCGTGCGAGGACCGCTTTGACGTCGCGATGCTGGTGGCGGGCGACACCGACTACGTCCGCGCCATCCACGCACTGAAAGCGCGCGGCAAGCGGCTGGTCTGGTGCCCCCTTCCGGGTCAAAGGCATACGAATCTGCTCTCGCAGGTCTGCGACGAGCAGAAGGAACTGGATGAGCGTTTCCTGCGGACGTGCATCAAGCGGCGGCCCGTTCCGCCACGTTGACCAGGCGGCTCATCCGCCCATCAACGCCGATTGCCAAACGAGGCGCCCGCATCCGCCGGGCGCCTCGTTCCGTTGTTGTCATCGATTCTGCCGCGCATCGTCATGGATCGCGGGGCGAGCCGTCCGGGAGCGCGGGGAGAGTCTGGAGATAAACCCACAGCGCGCGCGCTTCCACGTCCGTCATCTGCGAGAACGCTTTCCACGGCATGGGCTCGCGCAGTTCGGTGCCGTCCGGCCGGCGCCCCGTGCGCAGCGCGCGGATGAAGTCCGCTTCCGTCCATCCGCCCAGCCCGTCGGTGGCGTGCGGCGTCAGGTTGCTGGCCGGCGCCCACTCCGGCGGCCCGCCCGGGACGGCCCCGCCCGCGAAGCTCTTGCCGTGGCATCCCGCGCAGCCGGCGGCCAAGTGCCGCCCGTACGCCGCCGTCACCCCCGGGGGCGGCGCGGGCGCGCGTGGAGCGGCGTGGTCAATGCGTTCCGCCGCCACCAGCGGAATCACCCCGCCCGCGTACAGCGCCCGTCCCAGCGGCCACACCGCGTTCGGCCGGGTCTCGTGGTTCACCGGCGGCAGCGTGCGCAGATACGCGACAATGGAGCCCACCTCGTCGTCGCTCATGGAATTGAACTCGTCGGAGGGCATCAGCAGCAGCCCGCGCCCGTCCGCGTTCACGCCGTGGCGGATGGCGCGCACGAAATCCGCATCCGTGTAGCGCGCCGCCACACCGCCGCGCCCGCGCGTGAGGTTGCTCCCCGACACGCGGCCGATAGGGAACTGGTTGATCACTTCGTGCCCGGACATGTCCGCGCCGTGGCAGTCGGTGCAGCCGCGCGTCACCGCCAGCCGCTTCCCTTCCGCCACGCGGGCCGCGGTCGCGGCGAGCGCCGGGGCGGCGGACGGCACCTGGTATTGGCGCCGCATGCGGGCCTCGGTGAGGCCGTACACGCCGGCGAGGGCCACCAGCAGCAGCGCCAGCACGCCGGCCCCGATGCGCGCCGTCCAGCGGAGAATCGTTTTCATGGTGCGTATCTTTCGTGCGGTGGGCAGGCCGGGCGCAGCGGCCCGGCGGCGCACGAAGGGTACGATGGCGATCCGCCGTCCACATGAGGCGGTTGACCCACGGCGGGCGCCCATCGCGTGCTCTCCCTTGATCTGAGCCGCGTTCAGGCTAGGATTACCGCCGCAGCGTACGGCGCACGATTCACCCCGGGTCCTGAACCCGGAGAAACGACGGGTGCACATGAACGGTCTGGGCCGCAGGGTCGCCATCATCGACGGGTGCCGCACCCCGTTCCTCAAGTCGGGGACGGACTTCAAGGACGTTTCGGCGGTGGAGCTGGGGAAGGCCGCGGTCCGCGAGCTGATCGCCCGCACCGAGCTGGACGTGAACGTGGTGGACCACGTGATCTACGGCACCGTCGTGCAGTCGGTGCAGGAGCCCAACATCGCCCGCGAAGTCACGCTGGGCGCGGGCATTCCGCCGCGGGTGCCGTCGTTTACCGTGGGCCGGGCGTGCGCGTCGTCCAACCAGGCCATCACCTCGGCCGCGGAGCAGATCGCGCTGGGGCTGGCGGACGTCATCATCGCCGGCGGCGCGGAGTCGCTGACGGACGTGCCCATCCTTTTCTCGCCCGAGATGCGCAACGCGCTGGTCAAGGCCAGCAAGGCGCGGTCGCTGGGCGAGCGGGTGCAGGCGTTCCGCAACATCCGCCCCAAGCACCTGGCCCCCATCGCCCCGGCCATCGCCGAGCCCACGACGGGGGAGACGATGGGTGCGTCGGCGGAAAAGATGGCCAAGGAAAACGGCATCTCCCGCGAGGCGCAGGACCGCTGGGCGCTGCGCTCGCACACGCTGGCGGCGGCGGCCACGGCGGACGGACGGCTGACGGCGGAGATCGCGCCGTTCTACGTGCCGCCCAAGTTCGACAAGGTGGTGAGCCAGGACAACGGCATCCGCGCCGACACCACGCTGGAAAAGCTGTCCACGCTCAAGCCGGTGTTCGACCGCAAGTACGGTTCGGTGACGGCCGGAAACGCGTCGCCGCTGACGGATGGCGCCTCGGCGGTGCTGCTGATGAGCGAGGAAAGGGCGGCGGAGCTGGGCTACAAGCCGCTGGGCTTCATCCGCAGCTACGCGTACTCCGCGCTGGACCCGAACGATCAGCTGCTGCAGGGGCCGGTGTACGCGGCGCCGGTGGCGTTCGACCGCGCGGGGCTGACCATGAAGGACATCGGCCTGCTGGAGATTCACGAGGCGTTCGCCGCGCAGGTGCTGAGCAACCTGCAGTGGTTCGACAGCGACGAGATCGCGAAGAAGCGGCTGGGGCGCGACAAGGCCGTGGGGCTGCCGCCGGAGGACCGCATCAACGTGATGGGCGGATCGCTGGCCATCGGCCACCCGTTCGGCGCCACGGGCGGGCGCATCACCATCACGCTGCTGAACGAGCTTCGCCGCCGCGGCGAGCAGTTCGGCATGATCAGCGTGTGCGCCGCCGGCGCAATGGGCTTCGTGATGATCGTGGAAGCCGCGCCCAACTGATCGTTCTTGGGATGACGAAGACGCGCTCCCCGGCCCAGTGCCGGGGAGCGCGTTCGTTTGATGGATCAGGATCCCGATAACGCAGGTTATCGGCGCAGAGACAAGGAACGCACGTTATCGGTGCGGAACGAGGAACGCAGGTTATCGGGCAGAGACGGAGAACGCGTGCGGCTACGTCTCCGTTGAGCGGATGAATCCGCCGCTCCGACGGCGCGAAGCCCCGGCTCGCGGCCGCTGGCGCGTCCACGCCCGGGGCTCCAATCGCGTCGGGGATCAACCCAGATCAACGCGCGCCGCGCCCGGAGGCCATCCCAGAGGCGACATGCTCCAGCCCCTGGGTTGCCCTCGATCTCCGCATCACACGCCGTCACCGCGACTCGTGGTGCCGGTCAGTAGATCGCGTCCAGAACGGTGTGGAGCGCGGCGAATCCCATCAGCAGCCACGTGATCGAGCGCGATGCGGAAGAAGGCAATCCGGGGGTTGACTCCGCCCAGAACTTCTGGCGCAGTGCGGTCCATGGCCCACCGAATCCGCCACGACTGAGCGGGAACCACCGGTTGCGGATCAGAATCCACAGGACCGGGCAGGCGAGCGCGAGGTACACGGCGGCTCGAATCACCGGCTGATCGATCCGTCCATTGAACGCCACCGGACTGTATCTCCCCGAGATTGCAGAATGCACCACGCGATGCCGATCCGCCTACGGGAAAGATGGGCATCGTTCTTCAGCGATCCGGCCCGAGTTGCTGATCGCAGCTGCCGCGGGAGACTACCGGAGCTGCTTGGCGAGGCGGATGCTGGTGCGCTCGTATCCGAGGTGCTCGTAGAACGCGTGCGCCTGCACCAGACGCGTGTTGCTCGTGATTTCCAGCAATCCGCATCCCGCGCTCGCCAGCAGATCCTCCGCGGCGGCGACGAGTCGGCGGCCCATGCCTGAACCGCGCGCGGATTCGTCCACGATCAGCGCCGTGATGCGGCCCACCGGGAGCAGGCGGTGCAGCACCAGCATCCGATGTGTGGTCACGAGGCCGGACAGCCCGCCCCCGTCCTTCTCCGCCACGAACGCCGCGTTGCCCGCCGCGGCCCACTCATCCCAACGCGCGGCGACGGACTGCTCCTCCGTTGGATGGCCGAGCGCGGTCAGCAGGCGCGCGATTTCGGCGGCGTCGCGCGGTTCCGCGGGACGGATGATCGGGGTCACGTTGTCGTCATCTCCACAAGTCGTGCGTCGAGCGGCGGTTGGGTGCGCGCTGGATTACATCCAACCCAGCGAAACCCCGGCGATCTCACTGGATCGAGCCGAGCGATGGGCGGGCGATGATGGTGGCGCGCGGGCCGGTCATCGTCAAGCGGAACGGGTGGATGACGGGCTCCATCGCGCGCCGCCGTCCCTCACCGAATCCGCCAGCACCGGAACCGCGCGATCAGGGGTTCGGGCGCACGCTGGCACGCGCGGCGTCCGGAGCGTATCTTCAGGCGCAGAATACGGTTCCATCCGCACCAATACCCATCCAGCGATGTCCGACGAACTTTCCCCCGCCGAAATGACGGTGCTGCGCGATCTGGCGCGGCGCGGCAACCCCATGTCCGAGGTGCGCCTGGACACCGAGGCGCTGGTGGCGCTGGCGGCGCGGCGCTTTGTGCGGCGGATCAGCGGATTCGCGGTCATCACGCCGGAGGGACAGCGGGCGTTCGCCGAGCTCAGCCGTCCCGCCGCGCCCGCCCCCATCGCGGGCGAAGCGCCTGCGCCCGCTCCCGAAGCCGCCGCGGATGGCGATGCTGCGGATGGCGCGGACGTGCAGCTGAATGAGACGCAGGAAGACATGGTCCGCCAGCTTGCGCTCGCCAACGCCGACATGCCGTTTGACGACCTGGACGGCCGCGTGGTGCGCGCGCTGGAAGGCCGCGGGCTGGTGCAGCGCATGGATGGGCTGGTGTCGCTGACGGACGCGGGGCGGCGCATGTACGAGGAGCGCATCCGCCGCCGCCGCCGCGCGCGCACCGGGTGGGTGGGCGCCCCGGCTCCCCGCGCCGACGTGTCGCCGGAGGAAGAGCGTTCCGCGCCGGAAAAGGCCATCCGCGAAGCCGTGGACGTGCTGCGCGGCACCGTCCCCGGCGAGGACAACATCATGCTCGGCGACCTTGAGGCCCCGGCGGAAGACGCGTTCAAGGCGCTGCTCGAACTCGCCGACCGCATTGAGCGGGGTGACGACCCGCGCCGCATCCGCCGGCGTTGAGCGGACGAGCGGCAGAAAACGAGAATCGGCCCGGCGGACTGCTCCGCCGGGCCGATTTGTTTCGTCCATCGAGATCAGGATTCCGGCTCGCCGGAGCGGATCTTTTTTTCCGCCTCATCGAGCGCGTCCCAGGCGAGCATGGCGCACTTGACGCGGCGCGGCAGCTTGGCCACGCCGGCCAGCGCGCGCATGTCGCCCAGCTTCTTGTCGCGCGAGGCGGTTTCGTCGCCGTGGATCATTTCGCGGAAGCGGTCGGAGATGCCGCGCACCTCGTCCCACGACTTCCCGACCGCGTGCTCGCTCATCATGCTGGCGGCGGCCTGGGAGATGGCGCACCCGTGGCCGCTGAAGCGGATTTCGGCGATGCGGTCGTCATCCACCCGCACCTGCAGCAGGATGTCGTCGCCGCACACCGGATTGCGCATGGGGATTACGGCGTCCGGCGCGTCCAGCTCGCCGCGGAAGCGGGAGCTGCGGTAGTGCTTCAGGATCAGTTCCTGGTAGACGGCGTCCAGCGCGGAGCGTTCCATGAGACCGAAGTGCGTGAGTGCTGTGTGCGTTAGTGCGTGAGTGCGTGTGCGTCCGGCGGCGGATTCGGTGCGTCAACGGGGGAAACACCCGGCGTCTCGGACGGTTGGGCCCATGCTGAGGCACCCCTCTCCCCCCAGCCCCCTCTCCCGCAAGCGGGAGAGGGGGAGCCGTTCGGCGCGAGGTCGGGGTTCGGCTCGCGCCCGACACCTCGCGGGCCCCTCCCCGGCCCTCCCCGTGCGAACAGACGCACGGAGAGGGAGAATTCACGCCCAATCCATGACCCCAGGCGGTTGAAGCCCCGATCGTGGACGCGACAGCGGCCGCGAGTCGGGGGTTCCCGCTGTTTGAGCGGCGGATTCATTCGCTCAGGATCGCGGCGCGCCGCGCCGGTCTCCGCCCTTCGCGCCGAACTCTCCGCCCGCCCAACCCTCCCCCAGTCTTTTTTGGGGAGGGTGGGCCGGTGGTGCCGGCCCGGGTGGGGGCCGCCCTGAGACCTCGCCGCTCAGTACCCGAACAGCGTGCGCGCCTTCTGCAGCGCATCCACCAGCGCGTCCACCTCGCCGGGGGTGTTGTACAGGTAGAACGACGCGCGCGCGGTAGACCCCACGCCCAGCCGCTTCATCAGCGGCTGCGTGCAGTGGTGGCCGGCGCGGATCGCCACGCCCTCGCTGTCCAGAATCGTGGCGAGGTCGTGCGGATGAATGTCCGCCAGCGTGAACGAAACCACGCCGCTGCGCTCCGACAGATCGCGCGGGCCCAGGATCGTCATGTCCGGGATCTCCGACATCCGCTCGATGGCGTACGCCAGCAGCGACCGTTCGTGCGCCAGAATCGCCTCGCGGCCCACCGCCGTCAGGTAGTCCGTCGCCGCGGCCAATCCAACGGCACCCGCGATGTTGGGCGTGCCCGCCTCCAGCCGGTGCGGCAGCTGCGCGTACGTGGACGATTCCAGCTCCACGAACTCGATCATGTCGCCGCCGCCATGGAAGGGCGCCAGCGACTCCAGTGCCTCGCGCCGCCCCCACAGCCCGCCGATCCCCGTGGGGCCGCACATCTTGTGGCCGCTGAACACGTAGAAGTCGGCGCCCAGCGAAGGCACATCCACCGGCAGGTGCGGCGCGGACTGCGCGCCATCCACGATCATCACCGCGCCCACGGCCCGCGCCCGCTCCGCGATCAGCGCGACGGGATTCACCGTCCCCAGCGCGTTGGAAACGTGGGTGATGGAGACCAGCTTCGTGCGCTCGGTCAGCAGGTCATCCAGCGTGGACAGGTCCAGCCGCCCCTGCTCGTCGATGTCGATGAAGCGCAGCTTGGCACCCGTCCGCTGCGCCACCATCTGCCACGGCACCAGGTTGGAGTGGTGCTCCAGCACGCTCAGCAGGATCTCGTCACCCGCCCGCAGGT
This sequence comes from Longimicrobium terrae, assembly GCF_014202995.1. NCBI lineage: Bacteria > Pseudomonadati > Gemmatimonadota > Longimicrobiia > Longimicrobiales > Longimicrobiaceae > Longimicrobium > Longimicrobium terrae. The sequence continues at coordinate 27,866 of NZ_JACHIA010000016.1, read as the reverse complement.
GCGTGGTGCCCCACGCGTGCGCCAGCAGGTTGAGCCCTTCGGTGGTGCCGCGCGTCCACACCAGTTCCGCGCTGTCGGCCACGCCGAAGAACGCGGCCACCTTGTCGCGCGCGCCGTCGTACGCGTCCGTGGCGCGATTGGACAGTTCGTGGATGCCGCGGTGCACGTTGGCGTTGGACCGGCGATAGTGGTTGGCGATCGCGTCGATCACCTGGACGGGCTTCTGCGTAGACGCCGCGTTGTCCAGATAGACCAGCGGCTTGCCGCTCACCAACTCGGACAGGATGGGAAAGACCTCGCGGATGCGCGCGACGTCCAGAGAAGATGCGGGTGCGGCCAGTTCAGTCATGCTCATGACGGTCCATCGGTATGACATTGGATTGCCGTCATCCGACGGCTTCATCCCCTCGATCATCGGCACCAGCGCCGATCGTATCCCGGATACGGCGAGGGCCGCGAACCGGCCGCCGGTCAGCAGCGCGGCCAGCGGCCCCGGAACCTCCTCCGTCGCGTCCTCCACCGCCCGCGGGCGGCGGGAGACGTGCGGCGGAAACCGCTACTCCACCTCCACCATCACGTCCGCGCCCTCGATCCGCGCGGGGAAGACGGGCACCGGCCGGAACGCGGGCGGACAGAGCGGCTCGCCGGTACGCAGGCTGAACGCCGCGCCATGCCACTCGCAGGTGATGGTGCACTCGCCGGCATCCACCTCGCCGACGGACAGCGGAAAGTCGCGGTGCGAGCAGACGTCGGAAATCGCGTAGACCTCGCCATCCACCCTCGCCAGCGCAATGCGCCGCCCCGCGACCTCCACCCCCAGGACCGCGCCGTCGGAAAGCTCCGACAGCGCGGCCGCCCGGATCCACCCCAACGTCAGCGCCGCGTGGCCAGCTTGCGCTCCACCACGCGCAGCAGTTCCTGCTTTACGCCTTCCAGGGGCAGCTGCTCCAGCACCTCGGCAAAGAAGCCGAACACCACCAGCCGCACCGCCTCCGCCTTGGGAATGCCGCGCGACAGGAGGTAGAACACCTCTTCCTCGTCCAGCTGGCCCACCGTGGCGGCGTGCGAGCAGCGCACGTCGTCCGCCTGGATTTCCAGGTTGGGGAGCGAGTCGGCGCGGGCGCCGTCGCTGAGCAGCAGGTTGCGGTTGGTCTGGTACGCGTCGGTGCGCTGCGCCTTGGGGTGCACGCGGATCAGCCCGCGGAACACCGACCGTCCCTTATCCGACAGCGCGCCCTTGAACAGCAGGTTGCTGCTGGCGTGCGGGGCCAGGTGGTCCTGCAGCGTCTGGTTGTCGAAGTGCTGCGTGCCGTCGGCGATGTACAGCCCCAGCATGTCGATGTGGCTGCCCGGCGCCTGCATGCGGCACTGCACGTCCGCGCGGGCCAGGTCGGCGCCGAAGCTGGTGTACAGCGTGGTGATCTTGGCGTCGCGCCCGGCCACCAGCCGGTCGGTGGACAGGTGCGCCACACCGCGCCCGTACCGCTGCACGGAGGTGTAGATGGCGACCGCGCCCTCATCGGCAAAGATCTCCGCCGCGCCCACGGACAGCGCCGGCTTGGCCAGATCATCCGACCCCAGCGTCTCCACCACGGAGAACTTGGATCCCTGCTCCGCCACGACGAGCGTGCGCCCGAACGCGGCCGTGCCGCCCTCGGTGATCCACCGGTACACGCGGAAGGGAGCCTCCACCTGCACGCCCCTGGGCACGTACAGGAAAGTGCCGCCCGTCCACAGCGCCGCGTTCATCGCCGCGAACTTGCCGTCGTCGGTGGTGATGGCGGTGCCCAGGTGCTTCTGCACCAGTTCCGGGTGCTCCTGCGCGGCGATCTCCAGCGAGGTGAAGATCACGCCCTGCGCCGCCAGCGATTCCGGCAGCTCGCGGATGACGACGGAGGCGTCGATCTGCACCAGGCGCGCCTCGAACTCGCCGGCCTCGGCCATCAGCGTGGCGAGCCCGGCGGGAAGCCCGGCGCCCACGGAGGCGGGGCCGCGCTCCTCGGCAAAGCTGAACTCGTCGAGCCGGACGAGCTTCTTGATATCGGTATAACGCCAATCCTCCAGCCGCGTGGTGGGCATGGGGGTGTCGGCGAACACGCCGTGGGCGGCCATGCGCGAGGCGCGCAGCCACTCGGCCTCGCCCTTTCGCGCGGCCAGGATTTCCACCTGGTCGCGGGTAAAGGCGCCGACGTCGGCGGGGGTGATGGTATCGGGCACGGTACAGGCTTCCGGGTTCTGTAAAAGCAGGGAATAGGGAATAGGGAATGGGGAACAGGAAAAGACAGGGACGACGGACGATCTGCTCGTCCGGGGAACCGGGAGCCGGCCGCTGAGGCGGAAACCCGCCTCGCGCCGTACCCCCTATTCCCTATTCCCCATTCCCTATTCCCTGCAGTTCCTTATCCCACCGATCCTTCCATCTCCAGCTCGATCAGCCGGTTCAGCTCCACCGCGTACTCCAGCGGGAGCTCCTTGGCGATCGGCTCGATGAACCCGCGCACCACCATGGTGGCCGCGGCGTCCTCGCTCAGGCCGCGCGACATCAGGTAGAAGAGCTGCTCGTCGCCGATCTTGCTCACGGTTGCCTCGTGGCCGATCTGCGCGTGCTGGTCTTCGATGTTGATGTACGGATAGGTGTCCGTCCGCGCCTGCTCGTCCAGCAGCAGCGCGTCGCACTCCACGTTGCTGCGCGCGTGGTGCGCGCCGGGCTGCACGTGCAGCAGGCCGCGGTACGACGAGCGCCCCGTGCCCTTGCTGATGGACTTGCTCACGATGCGCGACGACGTGTGCGGCGCCGCGTGAATCACCTTGCCGCCCGCGTCCTGGTGCTGCCCGTTGCCGGCGTACGCGATGGAAAGGATCTCGCCGCGGGCGCCCTCGCCCATCAGGTAGCAGCTGGGATACTTCATCGTCAGCTTGCTGCCCAGGTTGCCGTCCACCCACTCCATGGTGGCGTCGCGGCCGACCATGGCGCGCTGCGTCACCAGGTTGTAGACGTTGTGCGACCAGTTCTGGATGGTGGTGTAGCGGCAGCGGGCGCCGTCCTTCACCAGGATCTCGATGACCCCGGAGTGGAAGCTGTCCTGGCTGTACGAAGGCGCCGTGCATCCTTCGATGTACTGCACCTGCGCGCCCTCTTCCACGATGATCATGGTGCGCTCGAACTGGCCCATGCTTTCCGCGTTGATGCGGAAGTAGGCCTGCAGCGGCATGTCGAGCTTCACCCCCTTGGGGATGTACACGAACGATCCGCCCGACCACACGGCCGTGTTCACCGCGGCAAAGAAGTTGTCGCGGTACGGCACCACCTTGCCGAAGTGCTCGCGCACGATGTCCTCGTGGTCGCGAAGGCCGTCGTCCATCCCCTTGAAGATGACGCCCGCCTGCTCCCACTCCGCCTTGAGCGAGTGGTACACGACCTCGGACTCGTACTGCGCGCCCACGCCAGCGAGGATGCGGCGCTCCTGGTCGGGAATGCCCAGGCGCTCAAAGGTGTTCTTGATGTTCTCGGGCACCTCGTCCCACGTCTTGCCCACCTTTTCGCTGGGCCGGATGTAGAAGTAGATGTCCTCGAAGTTCAGCCCGCTCAGGTCGCCGCCCCATTCGGGCCACGGACGGGCCTGGGCGTGCTTCAGCGCCTTGAGGCGGATGTCCAGCATCCACTTGGGCTCGTTCTTCTGGCTGCTGATCTCCCGGACGATGTCTTCGTCCAGGCCCTTGCGGCTCTTGAAGATGTAGTCTTCGGCATCGCGAAAGCCGAACTTGTACTCGTCGAGTCCGAGTGCGGCGACGTCTTCATTGAAAGGCATGGTGCCTCCTCTTACAGGTTCGGCGCGGGGAAGGATCGGCGTACAAGTGCGTGAGTGCTGTGTGCGTGAGTGCGGAACTGCGTTCAAGGCGCCATGGCCGCGGACGAGCCGGAGCCCCTCACGCACTCACGCACCCCGAACTCACGCACTGATCTCTTCGCGGATCCAGTCGTAGCCGCGCTCTTCCAGCTCCAGCGCCAGCTCCGGCCCGCCGCTGCGGATGATGCGGCCGTCCGCCATCACGTGCACGTGGTCGGGCTTGATGTAGTTCAGCATGCGCTGATAGTGCGTAATGAGCAGAATCGTCGTTTCCGGACGCTCCGCCTTGATCTTGTTGATGCCCGCCGTTACGATCTTCAGCGCGTCGATGTCCAGGCCGGAGTCGGTTTCGTCCATCACCGCCAGCGCCGGCTCCAGCATGGCCAGCTGCAGGATCTCGTTGCGCTTCTTTTCGCCGCCGCTGAAGCCGTCGTTCACCGACCGCTGCGCGAACACGGGGTCCATCTCCAGCATCTCCATCCGCGCTTCCAGCTCTTCCTGAAAGTCGAAGATGTCGACTTCTTCGCCGCGCTTGGCGTTGAGCGCCGTGCGCATGAAGTTGGCGACGGACACGCCGGGGATTTCCACGGGATACTGGAAGGCCAGGAAGATTCCCGCGCGGGCGCGCTCGTCGGCTTCCATGTCCAGCACGCTGTCGCCGCGGAACAGGATGTCGCCGTCCGTCACCTCGTACGCCGGGTGGCCGGAGATCACCTTGCTGAGCGTGCTCTTGCCGCTTCCGTTGGGGCCCATGATCGCGTGGATCTCGCCCGCGTTCAGCTGCAGGTTCACGCCCTTCAGGATCTCGGTGCCGTCTTCGGCGATCTCGGCGTGAAGGTTGGTGATCGTGAGCAGCGGTTCAGCCATCAATCGTCTCCTGGACAGGCCGGCGCGCACCGGCCGGCGGGATGTTTTGCCTGATTGGGAACGCCCCCGGCCAGCGGAGGCGCCTTGCCCGCGCGGCCGCGTACACAGGCGCGCGAGTCAGCAAGAATGATTCTTACTATCATCTGCCAAGCTAGGCCCGGACAGGGGCTGAGTCAAGGCTGGCCGCCCCCTTGCGGCGGGGTCCGGGGAGGCGCGCATCGTCCCCGCCTGCACCGTTCCGCACCTTCTGTACACCACATCGCCCCGCGCGCCCAGTGACCGATTCCGAGCCGTCCCCGTCCGCCGCGCCCTTTCGTCCGCGCACCGTCCTGGTCCTGGGCGGCGGGGGGATGAAGGGCACCGCGCACGTGGGGGTGTGGAAGGCGCTGGAGGAGGCCGGCGTCATCCCCGACGCCATCATCGGGTGCAGCATCGGCGCGCTGATCGCCACCGCCATCTCGGGCGGAATGGGGTGGCGCGAGCTGGGAGACATGGCGCGCGCGCTGCGGCGGCAGGACATCGTTTCCATCAACCGGCGCGCCGTGTTCATGGGCGGCGTGCGCGAGGAGTCGGTGTTCGACGGGCCGCACTACCGCCGCTTTCTGGCGGACCGCCTGCCGCTCAGGAGCTTTGCGGACGCACAGATCCCCGTGCGGGTGAACGCGGTGTCGCTCGTGGGCTGCGGCGAGGTGTGGTTCGGCACGGGCGTGCGCGACGACATCGACCCGGTAGACGCGGTGTACGCCTCGTGCGCCATTCCCATCTACTTTCCGCCGCTGAAGCGCGACGGGGACGTGCTCGTGGATGGGGGCGTGCTGAACAACGTGCCCGTAGACCAGGCGCTGGCGTGGGGCGCCGAGCGCATCATTGCGGTGGACGTGGGCGCGGAGATCCTTCCGCCCGCCGCCGGCCTCTTCGACCGTGGGATGATCGCCATCCACGACCGGGTTCTGACGATGAACATCGCGCAGCAGCGGGTGCGCGCGATGGAGGCGTGGAAGGGGCACCCGGTCACCCACATCCGGCCACGGATCGGGCACCTGGGCACGTGGGACTTCGAGCGGACGCAGTACTTTCTGGAGGAAGGATACCGCGCCACCAAGGAGGCGCTGGCGCGGGGGCCGGAGACGGGCGGCGCGGGGATCTAGACCTGACCCACCTCGCACCGTCCGCCTCCAGGAGCGAATGAATTCGCCGCTGGAAAAGCACGAAGTCCACCTGCGTGGACTGCGGCGGACAGTTTAGGTGCAACGGCGCGGCCTCGGTGTGCCGGCCAGCACGGCGGGCCGACCGATGTGCGTCCAGCCACCCAGGCGTGCGCCTGACCATCGATGCGCCTGCACCAACCATCCACCGCGCAACACCATTTCATTCTGAGGAGGCGCTGGACGCGCCTTCCGCCGCGTCGGATTCTGGCGCCGACGAAGGATCTACCATTCGCCGGTCCAACCATGGGAACCGCACAGCAGCGGCCGCCACCAGGAGCGGCATCGGAACGCAATCAGCCCGGCTCCCGCATCGGAGGACCGGGCCTCGTTTGTCATCCATCGAAACACGTCTCGTCATCCACCACGCACGCGCATAGGCTGCGGCGAGCGCGGAATCCCGTTTGCACCCGCGCGACAGCTCGCGAAACCGATCCACCTCCCGCGACGAGCCTCATCGCATGCCGCACGTCATCCTTCTCGGCGACAGCATCTTCGACAACGCGGCGTACGTGCGCGGCGGGCCGGACGTCATCGCCCAACTGCAGGACATCCTCCCCACAGGCTGGACCGGCACCCTTGCCGCCATGGACGGCGCGACAACGGATGACATGCCGATCCAGTACCGCCGCATTCCGGAAGACGCCACGCACCTGGTGCTCAGCATCGGCGGCAACGATGCGTTGATGAACATCGACATCCTCGACCGCCGCGCGTCGTCCGTGGCCGAGGTGCTGAACCTGCTGGCCGACATGCGCGACCGCTTCGAGTCGGCCTACCGCGAGGTCGTGGCCGAACTGCGCGGGCGCGGGCTGCCGCTGGTAGTCTGCACCATCTACAACGGCAACTTTCCGGATGCCGCCATGCAGCGCACCGCGCAGACGGCGCTGGCGATGTTCAACGACGCCATTCTGCGCGTGGGCATCGAGTCCGCACTCCCCATCATCGACCTGCGCCTCGTCTGCGCCGATCCGGGCGACTACGCGAACCCCATCGAGCCGTCCGTGCAGGGCGGCGCCAAGATGGCCCGTGCGATCGTGCGCGTGCTGACCGGCGAGGCTCCGGACGCGGTCGTCTTTGCGGGATGACCGGCGTGCCGGGGGCGGGCTTCAGGGTGGCCCCCACCCGGGCCGGCGGCAGCCAGTTCGGTGCGGACCGCGCAGATCGGCGCGTGAGCGGGTTCCGTTGAGCGAATAAATCCGCCACTCAAACAGCGCAAAGCCCCGACACCGGCCGCTGGCGCGTCCGGTTCGGGGCTTCAACTGCATTCGGGTTCGCCGATCAGGCCGGAGGCGCGGTCCGCGCAGGCGGACATCGTGTGTTTCGAGGCGCGGTTTCAACCGCCGGACCGGGGTTGCCGCCGCGAGCCGAACCCGATCTCGCGCCGAACTGGGGTGTGCTCCCTCTCCCACATCCGTTCGTGGGAGAGGGTCGTCGTGCGCAGCACGCGGGGTGAGGGCCACCCTCCGTCGCCACACGACATTTTGATCCGCACCCGAATCCGCCGCCCTGATCCCATCCATCAACAGAAAAGCGGGGCGGCCCACATCAGGGCCGCCCCGCTCTCGTCAATCATCCAGCGGATCGATCAGCGCCGATCAGCCGCGCTGGCCGCCACCGCCGCCGCCGTTTCCACGACCGCCGCCACCGCCGTTGCCGCGTCCACCGCGACGGCGCTGGTCACCGCCGCCACCCGCACCCGCCATCTCGCGGCGCGGCTCGGACTGCGACGAGCGCGGACCGTCCGCGCGGGGCCCCGGACGCCCACCGCCGGAAGACGGGGCGCGCCCGCCGGCCGGAGCGCCGCCTTCGCGCTGCAGCTTGCGGTCGGCCTTCTCCTTGGCCCGCGCGCGCTCCTCCGACTTGCGCTTGCGGATCTCCGCGATGCGCTCGGCGATGGGCACCTCGAAGCGCTCCTGCGGCTTGGCGCGGTAGTCGAACCCTTCCACCACGATGCGGTTAAGCTGCTTGCCGATCGCGCGCTCGATGGCCTTGAGGTCGCGTTCTTCCTCGGGCGCCACAAAGGTGTACGCGTCGCCAATGGCGTCGGCGCGGGCGGTGCGGCCCACCCGGTGGATGTAGTCTTCCGGCACGTGCGGCACGTCGAAGTTCACCACGTGCTCCAGCGCTTCCACGTCGATGCCGCGGGCCACGATGTCGGTGGCCACCAGCACGCGGTAACGGCCCGCCTTGAAGCCGGCCAGCGCGTCGGTGCGCGCCGTCTGGCTGCGGTTGCCGTGGATGCGGGCGTTGGGCACGCCGTGCTTCTCAAGGAACTCCGCCAGGCGGTTGCTGCGGTGCTTGGTGCGGCAGAAGACGATGACGTTGCCCACCTCGTTGCGCTTGAGCAGCTCCAGGAACAGGTGCGCCTTGAGCTCCTCGATTACCGGATACACGGCCTGCGTGATGCCCACGGCCGGCTTGGCCTGGCGCTGCAGGTCCACCGTGGCGGGCGACTGCAGCATGTCGCGCGACAGCGTCACGATGGGCGCCGGCATGGTGGCGCTGAAGAACAGCGTCTGGCGCTTGGCCGGCACGTGCTTGAGCACGCGGCGGATGTCGGGAAGGAAGCCCATGTCCAGCATGCGGTCGGCTTCGTCCAGCACCAGGATTTCCACGCCGTCCAGCTTGGCGTACGGGTACTGCAGGTGGTCCAGCAGACGCCCCGGCGTTGCGATGATCACCTCGACCCCGTCACGGAACGCCTGCTCCTGCGGCTTCATCCCCACCCCGCCAAAGACGGCGGCGGCGCGGATTCCGGTTCCCTTGCCCAGCGCCACGAACTGCTCGTGGATCTGCGCTGCGAGTTCGCGGGTGGGGCTCAGCACCAGCGCGCGCGTGCGGCGCTTGGGGCCGTCCATCAGGCGCTGGATGGTCGGGAGCGCAAAGCCGGCCGTCTTGCCGCTGCCTGTCATGGCGCACGCCATTACGTCGCGCCCCTCGAGGGCGAACGGAATGGCCTGTTCCTGAATGGGCGTGGCCTTGGTGTAACCCAGATCCGAGACGGAGCGGAGCAGGGTGGGGTGCAGTCCGAGTGTATCGAAGGACATTTCGTGCCGAGTACAGACGAATGCGCCGTATTCGGCGCAAAAGAACACGGCGGGGCTCACGCGGAGTCCCGCCGTCCGGTTCGTTGGGGGAATACACCGCACTCCCGCAAAGGGTCGCCGCATCCCGTTTGTGGCGCGCGGAGGCCGCTTTCACCCGCCGACTTGACCCCGCCCGTCCCTGCCGCGATGATCCAATCTGGACGGGAAAGGCCAGAGGATTTCCTGCTGTCCGTTTTACGCCAGAGACGAGCGCGCATGCACGCCTGTGGCCGCTTTTCACCGGCATCTTCCCGTCCAGATCACCGGGCTGATACCTTCGGCGCATGCCGAAGCCAACCGTGTATCTGGACAGCACCATTCCGAGTGCCTACTTCGATGACCGCCCCGGGAGGAGCAGCCAGCGGCTGGTTACGCGCCTCTGGTGGGAAGCGGCCAGAACGGAGTACGACTTCATCTCATCCACCGTGCTGAGGGATGAAGTCGGGCGCGGTTCCAGGCGGGATCGTGCTGAGGCGCGGCTGCGCCTGATCTGCGACGTTCCCGTAGTGGACATTTCGCCCGAGATACGAGAACTCGCCGACTGGTACATCCTCCACAAGCTCATGCCGGCGCGTCCCGACGCGGATGCGGTGCACCTGGCGACCGCGGCGGTTCTCAAATGCGAGTACCTGGCCACCTGGAATTTCGGCCACCTCGCCAACCAGAACAAGGCTGTCCACCTCGCAGTGTTGAACCGCCGGCGCGGGCTTTCTGTCCCGCGGATCTGCACACCCGACACCCTGATGGATGACGATGACAACTGCGGCAATCGATGAACATGATTACGTGCTGGGCGAATCTCCCGGGGAGCTTCGTGAATCCCAGTTGGCCCAACTCGAACGGCTCGTCGCCTTCTCTCGCCGTCTGATTGCCAGCGGCTCTCCGGACCGGGATATCCTCGAGGCCTGGATTGAGATGACGCTTGCGGACATGGAGAAGATCAGGGCCGGAATCCCCGTCCCGGATCTGCTGCTCGAGGAAAAGGAGCGAGTGCAGTTGGAGATTCGCGCCGAGTTCCCCACGACGGAAGCATGGTGCAGGCACGCCAACGAGTCGGCCCGGAAGGCGGGGTTTCGGATCATCGACGCTCTCCCGCCGCGCCACGATCGTGCTTCCCGCGAGAGCCTTCGCAGTGAGGAGGCTGCGGACTGAACCTCCACGTCAGTGGTTGTGGTTCAAGCGGACGATTTCGCTCGATCCATCCTGACGGTGAGATCGATCCAATATGGACAGAAAAGGGGCGCAGGTTTTCCGCTGTCCGTTTTACGCCAGAGACGGGCGCGCATGCGCGCCTGTGGCCGCTTTTTACCGGCACCTTCCCGTCCAGATCACCGGGCTGATACCTTCGGCGCATGCCGAAACCAACCCTGTATCTGGACAGCACCATTCCGAGCGTGTACCACGACCAGCGCACCGACCCCGAGCGGGTCCGCTGGCGCCGGATCACGCGCGCCTGGTGGGAGCACGCCCACGAGCGCTACATGCTTTGCAGCAGTCTGCTAATCATCGAAGAGATCAGCCGTGGAAGACAGAGCGATCAGGTCGCAGCCAGGAAGTCGTTCGCCGAAGGGCTCTCGCTGCTTCCACTCACTCCTCCCGTGGCTGAGGCAGCCCGGGTCTATGCTTCGCGCAAGCTTATGCCAAGCAAGCCTCTGGACGACGCCGTCCACCTTGCCGCGGCTTCGCTGTACGGTTGCAAGTATCTGGTCAGCTGGAACCTCAAGCACTTGGCCAACCCGAACAAGCGTGCCCACCTCAAGACGGTGAATCAGGAGTTGGGCTTGAGTGTCCCCGTTATCCTCACCCCAGAACAGCTATTGGAGATTGAACATGAGCAATCGTGATGAAGAAAACTCCATCTTTGCGGAGTTGGAAGCAATCCGCTGGGAGATCACGGCCGAATACCCGACCCCGGGCGAACTCTGTGACTACCTGCGAAGCTTGGAGCCGCGGTATGCCAGTCAGATGGTTGATCCCGCGATCATGGAAAGAAACCTCCACCCTGCTCTGCACCGCACTGACGGTGCGAATCTGCCGGCCGAGGACACAGCCGGGGCTCCCGTGCGAGACGCCTGAACGCGAGCCGCCCCTTCAGTGGTAGTCGTGGGAGCGGACGATCTCGGTCGCTTCGTCCAGGCGGAGGGGGAAAAAGGTTTCGGCCTTGATGTTGGTGACGCCGTCCTCGCGCCCCAGCCGGCCGCGCACGGCCAGGATGCCGTTGCCGTTGATCGTCTCGCGCTCCCGTGCGTACAGCTGCGGGGGAACGATGACGTCTACGCGCCCCGTCTCGTCCTCCAGCCCCACGAAGACGAAGCCCTTGGCCGTCCCCGGACGCTGCCGCACGATCACCAGCCCCGCGGCGGTGACGCGCTCGCCGTTGCGCCGCGCGTCATCCCGCAGATCCCCGAGCGGCATCACGCCCAGATCGCGCAGCCGGCCGCGCAGGTGGCGCATGGGGTGACCGTCCAAGTCAAAGCCGGTCACGTGGTGCGCCATCCGCGTGCGTTCCGCCGGCGCGAGTTCCGGCAGACGCGTGGCCGACGGCTCCGCGGGCGCCAGCGGCCCGCCGCTGCGCCGCGCCCGCAGTTCGCCCAGCACCGTCCACAGCGCCTGGCGCGGCCCGCCCTCGATCCACGAGCGGAACGCCCCCGCCGAGGCCAGCGCGCGCAGCCCGTGCTCCGACGGAAAGCGCTCCACCACGTCCGCCACGGAGGTGAACGCCCCGCGCGCCAGCTCCGCCCGCAGCCGCCCGCCGGTTACGGAGCCCAGGCCGCGCACGTAGCGGAGGCCCACGCGGACGGCGGGAGAAGAAGTGCGTGAGTGCTGGGTGCGTGAGTGCGTGAGTGCGTCGCCGGGGGAGCCGTCACTCTCCGCCGCATCAGCTTCCGCACGGCCGCACAGCACGCCATCGCATGCCGCACCATCCACTTCCGCACTGACGCACACAGCACTCACGCACTTCCGTTCCAGCGAGCAGTCCCACCCGCTCACCGCCAGGTCGATCGGCAGCACCTGCACCCCGTGCTGCCGCGCGTCGTGGATCAGCGTGGAAACCGGATAGAAGCCCATGGGCTGCGCGTTCAGGATCGCGCACAGGTACTCGGCCGGGTAATACAGCCGCAGCCACGCGCTCGCGTAGGCCAGCAGCGCGAACGAGATGGCGTGGCTTTCGGGAAAGGTGTAGCTGGCGCACGCTTCCAGCCAGCCGAGCACCTTCTCCGCCGCCTCCTCGTCCACCCCGCGCGCCCGCATCCCCTCGCGGATTCCCTCCGTGGCGCGGTGCATCTCTTCTTTGCTGCGCTTGCGGCTCATGGCGCGCCGCAGCTTGTCGGCCTCGCCGGGCGAGCAGCCGCTGACGACAATCGCGCAGCGCATCAGCTGCTCCTGGAACAGCGCCAGCCCGTGGGTGCGCCCCAGCACCGGCTCCAGGTCCGGATGCGGATACTCCGTGGGCACCTCGCCGCGCCGCCGCGCCAGCATCTCCTTTACCTGCCCGCCCATCATGGGCCCCGGGCGGATGGCCCCGACGGAAATCACCACGTCGTAGAAGCAGGTGGGCTTCAATCGCGGAAGAAAGTTGGCCTGCGCGCGGCTCTCGATCTGGAACAGGCCCACCGTGTCCGCGGCGCCGATCTGCGCGTAGACGGCCGGGTCGTCCATCGGCAGGCGGCCGATGTCCACGTCTACGCCGCGCCCCTCGCGCACCATGCGGATGCACGAGCCCAGCAGCTTGAGCATCCCCAGCCCCAGCAGGTCGAACTTGGGGATGCCGATGTCCGCGCAGTCGTCCTTGTCCCACTGGATGACGGTGCGCCCGGGCATGGAGGCCGGCTCGATGGGCACCGTTTCCCCCAGCGGCCCGCCGGACAGCACGAAGCCGCCGCTGTGGATTCCCCGGTGGCGGGGGATGCCGTCCAGCCCGGATACCAGCTTCACCAGCGCGCGCGCCCGCGGCTCCGCGGGGTCCAGCCCCACGGAGCGCAGCGCCTTGCCTTCACCCATCTCCAGCCACTCCGCCGCCGTCGCCGCGGAGGCGTGGCCGTCCAGCCGCTTGGCGAGAAGATCCCCCTGCGTGGCGGGAAACCCCAGCACCCGCATGGCGTCGCGCACCGCGGACCGGCCGCGGTACTCCACGTGGGTGCACACCATCGCCGCGTTCGAACGGGTGTAGCGTTCGTACACGTACTGCAGCACGCGCTCGCGATCGTCCATCGCCGCGAAGTCCACGTCAATGTCCGGCGCCTCGGGACGCTCCACGGAAAGAAAGCGCTCGAACAGCAGGTGATTGGCGATGGGGTCCACCGCCGTCACCCGCAGCGCGTAGCACACCAGCGAGTTGGCCGCCGAGCCGCGTCCCTGGCACAGGATGCCGCTTTCCCGCGCGAAGCGGCAGATGTCCCACACCACCAGGAAGTGGTCGGGCATCCGCACCTGCCGGATGATGTCCAGTTCCCGCCGCAGCTGGGTCCAGTGCGCTTCCGACGCCTCCGGCAGGCGGTCCCGCAGTCCGTTCTCCGCCAGCACGCGCAGCATCTCGTCCGCCGACGCGTACTCCGCGGGGACGGCAAAGGAGGGGCGCGGCGGGGGAACGTCCAGCAGGCGGAATCCGGCGCAGCGCTCCGCGATTTCCCGCGTGCGGCGGATTCCCTCGGGCGCGTGGCTCCACCGGCGGGCCATTTCGGCCGGCGGCTGCAGGCACCACTCGCCGGAGGGGCGCAGCCATCCCGCGCGGTGCGCCTGCTCCAGCGTGGCCTGCCTGCGCACGCAGGTGAGCAGGTCGTGCACGGCGCGGCCGGCGGGGTCGGCGTAGTGCACGTCGTGCGTCACCGTCCATGGCACCCCCACCTCGCGCGCGAGGTCGCGCAGGTCCGCGCAGAGCGACGCCTCCTGGTGCGTGCGGTGGTCCCACAGCTCCAGGTGAAAGCGGTCGCCGAACACCTCCTTCATCTCCCCCGCCGCCGCGCGGGCCTCCGCGAAGCGCTCTTCTCCCAGCAGTCGGGGGATGCGGCCGCGCGGGCAACCGGAGAGCGCGACGAGACCCGCGGAGCGCTCCCGGAGCGCGCTCCACGGCACTGACGGCGTGCCTCGAAAACTCTCCGTTCTCCCCCTTGACAGGAGCGCGCAGAGGTTCCCCCAGCCGGTGGGGTTTTCCACAATCAGCGTAAGATGTGAGGCGTCGTCCAGCGTGATTTCCGCGCCCAGCAAGGGGGTTACGCCCGACTCGCGGCAGGCGCGCGAGAAACGGACGGCGCCGCCCAGGTCGTCGTGGTCCGTGAGCGCCAGGAATGTGGATCCCAGCGCCGCGGCCCTTGACACCAGCGACTCGGGCGTAGACGAACCGTCACCGAGCGAAAACGCGCTGTGACAATGCAGCTCGACGTAATCCCCTGATTTCACAAGCACTTGGCGCAAAATCGCGCGCAATGGGACATCGCGCACCCACTCTGTATCCGTCTCAATCGAACCATCCTTCCAGGTACCAGAGTCCTGTGGCCGCGTCGCGGTAGACGAGCCCCAGCCACCCCTCTTCAGACTCCAGCCGCCAGTACTCGCGCGCTTCCGCGCGGGCCCACCACCCCCCCGAAACCCTCTCCGGACCCTCTGCACGAGTTTTCCACAACCGGGGTGGATAAGTCCCCATCCCCCCGTCCGGCAACGCATTCGCGAGGGCCGCTCCGTCCACCCCCGCGGGACGGCCCTCGGCGTCCTGTCGCACGGCCAGCGACACCGGATTTGTCAACCTCCGCAGACAGAGCGGAAGGACGTTGCGGAACCCGCTTCCCGACACCGGCGGATCGGCGGCCGGAGAGGCGGCGGTGAACGCCTCGATCCCCGCGCTTCCGTGCGCCGCCCACCCCGCGTGCTCGCCGGGAAGGTGCGCGCCGTGGCGGACGGCGGTGCTCAGCGCGCCGTCTCCCCAGCGCGCAAAGACGGGGAGGAGGGCGGCGTGCAGCGCGCCGGGGTCGGGCGCGGGAGCGGCGAACGCGTCCAGCTGGTCCGCCCGGGCCACGCCGTCCTCTTCCGCCACCAGACGAACGCCGCAGAGCGGGCCGGCGAGGGGGGTGGCCTCCACCGCACGGCGGCACAGGTCCGCCAGCACGCGCGGATCGGCGGTGGGGCGCGCGGGGCGCACCTCGCGGGCGTCGTCCGCCGCGTCGGGCACGCGCAGGGTCAATCGCAGCCGTGCGGGAATGCGCTGGCGGGTGGCGAGCTGGGCGGTGACGGAGGCGATCAATCCGGGAAGGACGAAGCGCAGCGGCTCCGCGCTGTCCACCGGCGGCTCGAACTCCGCCTCGGCTTCCGCCGTCCCCGGCGCGGGGGGACGAAAGGGCCAGCGCTCGTCGCGCCCCTGCGCCAGCCGCCACGCGCGCAGCCCCTCATCTCCCAGGCGCAGTTCGATCTCCGCCGGGGGAAGCGCGGCCAGGTCGCCGCAGGTGCGCAGCCCCAGCAGGTACAGCGCGCCGCGCAGGGAGGCGTCGATGGGGAGGAGGGAAAGCGAGCGGCGCAGCAGGTAGCCGGCGTCGCGGCCGCGGGGGACCACACGGGTGGCGTGCGTGCGCTCGCGTGTGGCCGCCGCGGCCGCGATGCAGCTGTCCGCGATCCCCACGCGCGCCGCGAAGCCCGCCTCCTCCGCCGCGCGGGCCAGGCGGCGCGCCACGGCCTCATCGCCGCCCAGCAGATCCATTCCCGCCGCGTCCGCCCAGAAGGCGCACGGGTACTCGCGCACGGCGATCACCCGCGGCGCGGCGGCCAGCAGCGCGCCGGCCAGCGCGGCGCGGGCCTCAGTGCCGGGCGCGGGGTCGCCGGTCGGGACCGGGATCCGGATGCAGGCGATTCGACGGTTCGTGTACAAGCTCCACCTCGCGTTCTCCCGCGCGGGCGCCTTCGCCGCGCGCCATGCGGATGGCGGAGGGCCGGCGAAAGCGTCCGCCGGGACCCAGCCCCACCCGTCCCTCCCCCGTGCGGCGGAACTCCAGCCGCACGTCGGCCCTCCACTGCGGCGGCGGGCCGCCCGTGCTCACCAGCAGCGCCGTGTCCGTTTCGCGGGCCAGGGCGCGCAGGCGGTGCGCGTCCGTGGACGCCGGCGCGGGGCCGTCCAGCACCACCAGGCCGAATGCGCCCGTCCGCAGCATGGTTTCCGCCACCCACGCGCCTTCCGCCGCATGCTCCGCGGAAGGCGGGCGCGCCACCCACAGCTCCGGCCGCGAGCGCCCGTCCGGGCCGCACCACGCGGCGGGGTCCAGCGTCCCCGTAGCATCCACCAGCGCCACGCGCGTTTCGCGGCAGGCGGCGTCCACCAGCGCGCGCATGGCGGCCGTCCGCCCCGCCGTCCCCTCCCCCGCCCACACGGTGAGCGCTCGGCGGGGAACGCCGCCGGGAAGCAGGGCGTCCAGCGCGGCCAGCCCGGTGCGGAACCCCGGCTGCTCGCGCGAGGGCGCCTGCCCCGGCGCCGGCACAATGGCCGTGCCGAAGCGCTCTTCCAGCCGGGCGCGCAGCACGCTGAGGTCGATGGCGGCGCTCACGGGAACACTCCTGGCCGGGGTGGATTCGCGGACCGGGACGGCGTACCGGGAGGGCAAGTCTAATACCGAACAATCGCCGAAGTAAGCGTTTCTATGTACACTTTAAGTGCCTGCAAAACGGCTATTTAGAACACGTTCACGCCGTGGACGATTCAGAAGTTTCCACCCCGCGCGCGTACACTTCCGGGAGCGCACTCCGTCCGCTTGTCTGGCCGGGCGTGTCGTCTGTGGCGCGTTCTGGACGGTCAGTTGTCCACGTGTGGTCGAGTGCGCTGCGTTCGGTTGATGAGAAAAGAAAACGACGTCCACACGATGGAATTCGTGTGGACGTCGTTCGGGTGTGGATCGTCGGATCGCGATCAGGCCGCGCGCGTCATCATCCCGACGCGCCTATCATCCCGACGCGCCTATCATCCGATGAGCGCTATCATCTCGATGGGCACCAGCCGATGACCATCATCACCCCCGATGCGCGGCGTTTCCTCCCGCGGTCCGCCGCCGCGGGGGACGGATGACGCGCCACAGGTAGGCGGCCGCCATCAATCCCAGGATGACGTTGGATGCGGGGCTCAGGTACGTCTCCACCTCGCCGAAGCGGCTGCCGAGCTGGTAGCCCAGCAGCGCGAGGATCGCTGTCCACACGCCGGAGCCCAGCGTGGTGAGGAGAAGGAAGGGGACCAGCGGCATGCGGTTGATCCCCGCGGGGATGGAGATCAGCGAGCGTACGCCGGGCACCAGCCGGCCGAAGAGGATTACCCAGCGCCCGTGCCGCGAGAACCACGAACTCGCGCGGTCGATCTCGTCCGGCGACACGGCCAGCCAGCGGCCGTGCCGGTCGGCCAGCGTCCGGAGGCGGTCCTGGCCCACGCGGCGGCCCAGCCAGTACAGCGGAAGCGCGCCGAGCACCGAGCCCACCGTTCCCGCCACGATCACGCCCGCGATGGCGAACTGCCCGCGCGTGGCGGTGTAGCCGGCCAGCGGCATGATCAGCTCGGACGGGATGGGCGGAAACACGTTCTCCAGGAACATGAGCAGCACCAGCCCCACGTACCCCAGCGAGTCCAGCAGCCCCGTTACGAATCCCAGCACGGGGCCCCCTTTCCGCCACGCGAGGCCTTCTTCGCATTCGTGGAGACGAGCCGTTTCAGAAGCGCGGGAGCGGCGACGAGCACGCAGCCTGACGCGGGGGCAGAGGTTGCGGCGCGGAGCGAAAGTCGTGTGATCATCATCCACCGGGTCAGGATCGGGCGGCGCCGGTGTGCGCCGCGGCTCCGTCACTGGCAGATCGTATTCCGCGCGCGCCGCATGGGTGGGTGGAAGATGCGGGAGGATCCGTTTTGATCCGCGGGCTGGGGCCCTCACCCCGCGTGCTGCGCACGACGACCCTCTCCCACGAACGGATGTGGGAGAGGGAGCACACACCAGGATTGTACGTTCCGGATGGTTCGGCGTGGCGGCGCCCCCCTCCGCCCAGCCCCCTCGCCCCGCAAGCGGGGGAGGGGGAGCCGTTCGGTGCGGAGGCGGGTTCGGCGTGCGTCCCCGGGCTGCCACTCCGCGGTGGGCATCGCGCTTGGGCCCGCGAAGCCAGCCGTCGCGGGCTGCATTTTCTACCGGTCGCAATCCCCAACGCAGTTGAAGCCCCGATCGTGGACGCGCCAGCGGCCACGAGTCGGGGCTTACCGCTGTCTGAGCGGCGGATTCATTCGCTCCAGATACTCGCGGCCCCGCCCAACTCCGCCGGTTCGCACCGAACCCTCCGCCGGTCCAACCTCCCCCAGTCTTTTTTGGGGGAGGTGGGCGAGTAGTACGAGCCCGGCGGGGGCCGCCCCGCCCCCAAACGAAAAGCGGGCCCCCCGTGGGGCGCCCGCATCGCGGAGAACCGTTCCGCCGGCGCCGGATCAGGGGCGCGGGCGGTTGTTCCCTTCGGGCGAGTAGGTGCCGCACTCGGCGCCGTTGCTGCTCACGCGGACTTCGATCTGGCCGGCGTGGCACTCGTGGTTCTCGTTGAACTTGCAGTCGGTGACCGTGCACGCGCCCACAACCGACGTCTGCGCCTGCGGCCGTTCCATGGGATTCTGCATCAAACTCTCTCCCGCTGAGTTGGAGGTCTCGTGCTCGGGAGAAGGGTTTAGCAAGGCGCGGGCCACCTCCATCCCCGCCCAAGTACACCACCCGCAACAACTTGCGAACGATTCTCATCCGCACTTCCAGGCTGCCGCCCATCCACCCTCGGCAGGGCTCGTCCGCGGCGCTGAACCGGGAGGAAAACAGAAAGCGCCCCGCCGGACCGTGCCGGCGGGGCGCTTCTCATCCAGCGTGAACCACGGTCAGCGGTCGCGCGCCAGCTTCTGGAACTCCTCGGCGCGAAGCTCGTCCTTTTCCGCCTGCGCCGTGTTCCCGCGCACCCGCTCGGCGGTGGCCAGCGCCAGCCAGGTGTAGGTGTACTGCATGGGAATGTTGCGCGTGGCGTCGTCGGCCCACACCGGGCGCGTGGCCAGGCCGCGGAACGACAGTTCGCGCTCCAGCAGCGTGCGGTTGCGCGCCAGATCCATGTACCCGCCGGTGAACTGCATCACGTCCATGCTGGCCGGCATGGGCGTAAGCCCCGGCGCCTGCGCCTCCTGCGGAGTCAGCAGCTTGAAGCTCATTCCCGTGCGGGCGGTCTGCTGAATCAGCCCCAGTTCCATGTGCGTGTTGGTGGTCGTCGCGAAGTGGATCGGACGGTCGCCCCACGCGCTGTTCATCATCAGAATCAGGAACTGGTGCGCGGGATACACCTCCTGCCCCTCCGGCACCACGAAGCGCACGCCCCGCGCCGTGTACGACAGGCTGTCCTGCGCCAGCTGCCCCGGCTGCGAGGCCACGATGTCGATCTCCTGGTCGCTCAGCGGCAGAATGCTGTTCCTGGGCGCCGCCGGCGTGCCGTACATCCGGGGCGCGTGCGACGGATCGAACGCGCGCTGGCAGATGATGCGCGTGGGATCGGTGTCGGCCTGCCCGGGCCGCGCGCACGGCCGGGTAAGGTCGCGCAGCTGCTTTACGTACCACGGCGTGTTCAGGTACGACATCACGATCACCGTCACGTCGCGCCGGATGCCCTCCACCTCCTGCATGTACCACAGGGGGAAGGTGTCGTTGTCGCCGTTGGTGATCAGCACGCCGTACGGCTCCACCGACTGCAGCAGGTTGAACGCGAAGTCGCGCGCGGCGTAGTCGTTGGCGCGGGTGGCGTACTTGTAGTTGGTGAACAGCGGAATGAGGGCGATGGCCATCACCGGCATGGCCGTCAGCACCGCGTTGCGCCCGCGGCCCAGCGCGTCCACCAGGTCAAGCCACAGCGCCGTAAGCCCGATTCCCGCCCACAGCCCCCACACCGAAAAGGTGACCAGGTAGAAGTAGTCGCGCTCGCGAACTTCCGTGCTCTGCTCGTTGATGGCCATGCCCTGCATGTAGCCGTGCTTGAAGTTCATGTAGAACACAAGCCCGAACGACAGCGTGGCGTACAGCGTGGCCATGTACCAGAAGCTCTTGCGGTCGCGCCGGAAGTTGGCCATGGCGCCGTAGATGCCCAGCCCGGCGAACAGCAGCGTCAGCGGCACGCGCCCCGAAGGCAGGTAGCCGGAGGTACCCTGGATGGAGCGCCCCCACTGCCAGTCGAAGTACTGGTAGAAGTTGGCGACCTGCCGGGGGAACGGCGCCATGCGCGTGGTGACCGACGGCTTCTGGTACTGCTCGCGGCGGAGCGAGGCGCCCAGGGCGTCGCAGTCGCCGTCGGCGTTGCCGTCCGAAAGCACCGTGAGGATCGAGGTCCCCAGGCTTTCGCACTTGGGCGCGGCCTCGTTCAGGACCGGGTCCAGGTTGGAGCGGATGGGCAGAAACAGCTGGATGGAAAGCCCCAGCGCCACCACCAGCGGCGCCAGAAGGTACAGCCGCAGGTTGGCCAGCGACCGCGCCTTTACCAGCAGCAGAAACACCAGCAGCGCAGGCGCGGCCAGAAACGCCATCTTGTGGTTGCCGATGGACAGCGCCAGCACGTACAGCACGAACAGGATGGCGTTGTCGTCGTGCCAGCGGCCGCCCTTCTGCGTGGCGTGGCTTTCCACGTGGTCGCGCCACTTGAAGGCGACCCACGAGATCAGGGCGATGGTGAACAGGGTGACCGTGTACACCTTTTCGTTCACGTTGCTCTGGTTCCACACCGTGAACGCCGTCCCCGAGATCAGCACCGCCGCGCCCGCGCCCACCCGCCGCACCAGTTCGTGCGGGGTCATGAAGGCGAGAATGCGGTGCACCAGCAGGAACCAGAAGAACGACGCGCCCGCCGTCATGGCGGCCGAGAACAGGTTGATGCGCACCGCCACGGGCAGCCCCAGCGGCGACAGCAGCAGCTCCCACGCGCGGGCCAGCAGCACGAAGGTGGGGTTTCCCGGCGGATGCGGAATTCCCAGCATGTGCGCCGTGGCAATGTACTCGCTGGTGTCCCAGAAGGCGGTGCTGGGCGCCAGCGTGGCCGCGTACAGGGCGAACAGCGCCACCGCGGCGAGGGCGGCCCACACGTACGGCGGGCGATACTCGGCGGGGGTCACCGAAAGCTCCGTCCGGGACGAGGATACCCGGTCGGTCTGGGCGGCTTGACTCATGAAACCACTCGGACGTGAGGTCAACAGGACAGGGCCGGCTTGGAGAAAAACGCCGAAATGTAAGCGTTCGCCGGAATGGATGGAAGTACGAAAAACCACCGGACGCGCACTGTGACGGCGCGGCGGGTGCAAAGGGTTGCCGCCGGCCGTACGGCGCGGCGGGCGATCGGCGGAGAACGGCTGAGGTCGCGCGAGCGAAAAACATCCGCCGCGCTTCTCCATGCGCCACCCGCCAGAGCCGCCGCCACAGTCCGCGAAGGCGGACTGCGTGCTTTTCCAGCGGCGAATTCATTCGCTCCTGGACGGCGGACTTCGCGCCGTTGTTGCCGCGGCTTCAGTCACCCCGGCACGGCGGAAACGACGGGGCCGATCGGAACGGACCGCGGCCTCCGCTCACCCGCCGAACACCAACCGCTTTCACGCGGAGGACGCGGAGGAGGGCGGGGGTACGCGGGGGGCGTTCGGCCGGCCTCAGTGCGAAAGAACGCCCTGGTACAGGTCCCAGTCTTCCAGCACGCGCGCCGCGCCCCGCACCACGCAGGTCAGCGGCTGCTCGTCCAGGTGGATGGACAGGCCGGTCTCCCGCTCCAGCAGGCGGCCCAGCCCGCGAAGCTGCGCCCCGCCACCCGTCATCACGATCCCCGCGTCCAGGATGTCGGAGGCCAGCTCCGGCGGCGTCACCTCCAGCGCGCGGCGGACGGCGCTCACGATGGCGGCAACCGGTTCGGCGATGCACTCGCGGATCTCGATCGAGTTCACGCGCACCGTCTTGGGAATGCCGTTCACCAGGTCGCGCCCGGTGACGTCCATCTCCCGCTCCTCCTCCAGCGGATAGGCGGAGCCCACCTGGATCTTCACCCCCTCCGCCGTGGCCTCGCCGATGAGCAGGTTGCGGCTCTTGCGCACGTAGCCCACGATGGCCTCGTCCATCTCGTACCCCGCCACGCGGATGGACGCGTCGGCCACGATGCCGCTGAGCGCCACCACGCCGATCTCGCTGGTTCCGCCGCCCACGTTCACCACCATGGACCCGCGCGGCGACGTCACCGGCAGCCCCACGCCGATGGCGGCCGCCATGGGTTCGCTGATCAGGTACACGGACCGCGCGCCGGCGCTCATGACGGCGGCGCGGACGGCGCGCTTTTCCATCTCCGTGATCCCCGACGGCACGCCGATGACCACGCGGGGCTTTACGCGAAAGAAGCCGCGCGGCAGCACCCGCTCCAGAAAGTGGCGCAGCATCAGGTCCGCCATGTCCACGTCGGCGATCACGCCGTCGCGCATGGGCCGTACGGCCAGAATGCCTTCGGGGGTGCGGCCCAGCATGCGCTTGGCCTCCAGCCCGATCGCCCGCACCTTGCGGGTTTCGCGGTCCACCGCCACCACGGACGGCTCGTTCACCACCAGCCCTTCGCCCTTCACCTCGATCAGCGTGTTCGCCGTCCCGAGGTCGATCGCGATGTCCGCCACGTCTGCTCCCCTTGCACTTCCCGCCCTGGACGCCGCCCCGGCGCCCGCTTGGTACGCAATGTAGCGCGCCGCCGCGCGCCGTGCGAATCGGGCGCACGGGCGTGGGGCTTGCAAGGCCTCTGCCGCCCAAGTGGATGCGGAGCATGAGCTTCGCGCGGGGGCCTTACGCGGGAGGGATGATGGCGGAAACGATGGAGCGGGTGTCGGGAAAACAGAGGGAGCGCGAGGAGTTCCCCTCCACCGGCCTGGCCCGCGAGGTGGCGCCGGACCTGGCGTATCTGCGGTGCAAGATCGTCAACGTGATGTTCAGCGGGCCGAGCGGCGCGGGTGACCGCGGGTGGGTGCTCATCGACACGGGCCTGTACGGCTCCGCCGGCAAGATCGCCCAGGCCGCCGAGGAGCGGTTCGGGGCGGGCGCCCGGCCGCGCGCCATCATCCTCACGCACGGGCACTTTGACCACATCGGCGCTGTCCGCGAACTGGCTGAGTCGTGGGACGCGGTGGTGTACGCGCATCCGCTGGAGCTTCCGTACCTGACCGGTGCCTCCAAGTATCCGCCGCCGGACCCCACGGTGGGGGGCGGCGCCATGGCGCGCCTGTCGTTCACCTATCCGCGCGGACCCATCGACCTGGGCAGCCGGGTGCAGCCGCTGCCCGCGGACGGCTCGGTGCCGGGAATGCCGGGATGGCGGTGGATTCACACGCCGGGGCACACGGCCGGCCACGTCTCGCTCTTTCGCGACGCGGACCGCACGCTGGTCGCCGGCGACGCGTTCGTCACCACGCGGCAGGAGGCGCTGACGTACGTGCTGGAGCAGACGCCGGAGGTGAACGGGCCGCCCATGTACTACACGCCGGACTGGGCCGCCTCGGAGCTGTCGGTGCAGGCGCTGGCCATGCTGGAGCCGGAGATCGCCGTCACCGGCCACGGCATTCCGCTCAGCGGCCCGCAGCTGCGCGAGGAGCTCAAGACGCTGGCGCTGGAGTTCCGGGACGTCGCCGTTCCGGCGCACGGGCGGTACGTGAACAACCCGGCCGTGACGGACGAGCGCGGCATCGTGAGCGTCCCGCCGCCGGTGGTGGATCGCGACAAGGTGTACCTCGCCGCGGGGATGGCGTTCGGCGTGGGGCTGCTGGCGGCCAAGGTCGCCAGCGTCCGCAGGCACCGCCGCGCCGAAGCCCATCCGGCGCCGCGCGCGGCCTACGCCGCCCCGCGCCACGCGGACGCCGATGCGGTCGCGTATGTGGAAGTGGATGACACGGACGGGTTCAACCTGTCGCGCTTCGACTACTATCCGTCCACGGAAACGCACCGCCGCCGCTCGCTGGGCGGCAGGCGCGAGCCGCTGATCCTGTAACGGCGGTCGTGCGGAGGATGGAAAACGGGCGGTGCGGCTGATCAGCCGCACCGCCCGTTTGTCTGTCGCGATGCTCGCGGGCCATCGGTCCGCGGATGAGGGGTCTCCATCCGGAACGAAACGCCCCGCACGCAGGACGGCGAGGCGCGTGACAATCAACCTCGTCGGGCGCCGCCCGGCCCGAAGCGCGACGCGCGTTTCTCGCGTGAGGGATTCGCGCCCGGAGGGCCGAGAACCCGGTTCGCGCGTGCATCGGCTCCGCTCGACGAGATCAACCCTGGCGCGAACCGGGGGCTCGGCGCCGTTGGCAACAGCTGTATCGTTGCCTACGGCGCGCGAAGCCCGACCCGGAGCGCAGCGGAGGGGCACGCCCAAAAGCAGTGCGTGAGTGCTGGGTGCGTGAGTGCGTGAGTGCGTGAGGAACGGACGAAGTGCCAGGTGCCCAAGGCCGAGTGCGCGGCAGAGCGCAGACACTCGGGTGTGCCAACCGGATCGGGCGCGTCCGAAGGGTTACACGCTCTTCGTCACCGGAGCCTCGCGCCCGCTGGCCGGATCGATGCCAAAGGTCAGGAACAGCGTCCCCAGCACCAGCACCGCGCTCGTCCAGAACGGGTACGGCGTGCCCAGGTGGTCGAACGCCCACCCCGCCCACAGCGGCGAAATCACCCGCGCGGCGCCGCCAAAGCTCTGCTGCACGCCCATGGTCACCCCCCGCTCGCGCGCGTCGATCACCCGCGACAGCAGCGCCGTCACGCAGGGAAAGGTGAACGCCGTCCCCAGCGGCACCAGGGTGATGGTCAGGGCCAGCACCACGAAGCGGTACTGCAGCGGAAAGTGGTCCGGCAGCCCCGCGTTCAGCGGCGCGGGATGCTGCCACACCACCACCATCACCGCGGCCGCGCACAGCAGCGCCAGAAAGCCCACCAGCCGCACGCGGTCGCCCATCTCCACCTTGCGCGTGGCCCACGTGGACACCGCCAGCAGCAGAAGCGCGCCCCCGGTCACCAGCCACCGCACGTCCAGCGGGATGCTCCACGCCCCGCCCGGGGGATCGACCTCCGTGCCGCCCGCCACGCGCCAGGTGAGGGGGATGAGCAGCAGCCCCGCGCCCAGCAGCATCTGCCCGAGCCGCGCCAGCCGCGCCTCGCCTAGCCGGTCCACCAGCCGCCCCAGCAGCAGCGCGCGCGCGATCACGCTGATGGTGCCGTTCCACAGAAAGACGTAGCCGATGGTCTTTTCCGTCACCCCGAAGCGCACGGCCATGAACAGCGCCAGGATGGAGCTGAACCCGGCGAACGCCCCCATGCCGATAGCGTAGATCCAGATGAGCCGCGGCGCCGGCTCGCCCGGGCGCGCCAGGACGTTGCGCACCAGCTCCCGCGAGCGCGCCGGCTTCTTTCCGCTCCCGTCGCGCGCCGAGCCGGTGTGCGTCTCCGTCAGGAACATCCACGCGAATACCATGTTGATGGCGCACAGCCCCGCCGCCATCAGCCCCGGCGCCGGCCGGCCGAAGCCCAGGCTGGCCGACCCCATCACCGGCCCGATGGCCACGCCCACGTTGGTGGCCGCCGACAGCCATCCCAGGCTGCGGGCGCGGTCCTGCGGCTCGGTCGTGTCCGCCACGTACGCCTGCACCACGCCCACCGTGCCCCCGCCCGCGCCCTGCACCAGGCGGGAAACGAGCAGCACCCAGAGTGATCCGGCAAAGGCAAAGACCACGTACGAGATGGCGGCGGCGCCCAGCCCCACCAGCAGCGCGGGACGCCGGCCGTAGCGGTCGCTCACGCGGCCCCACAGCGGCGCGCTCAGCAGCTGCGCGGCGGAAAACGCGGACACCAGCACGCCCACCCACAACCCGCCCCCGCCCAGGTCCCTGGCAAAGAAGGGAAGCAGGGGAATGACCATCAGGAGCCCCACCATGTCCACGAACGCCGTGATCATGAGGACGGCGAGCTTGCTCAGGCGTTCCTTCGCTTGCTGTGCGGCGAGTGCGGGGCGGGCGAAACGGGCGCGCCGGAGCGGCCAAACGTACCCGTGGCGCCCGACACCGTCAATGCGGGACGGATGGCCTCATTCTGGCCCCGCGGCACGCGCTCGCGTGCGGCGGTGTACCGGGAGCGAACCTTTTTCACGCAGCCATCACGGACATGACCGACGACCAGATTGGGGACCAGCTCCGCGACCGCGGGCTGGAAGAGGAATACATTCGCGAACTGCTGGCCAGCCTGGGCTTCAACCCGGCGGACGGCTTTACCCACGACAGCATCGACGCGCTGGACAACGCCACCATGGACCAGCGCCGCAAGGCCGCGCTGCGCACGCTGGAACTGGCGGCGGAGTGATTCACTCTTCTCCCGGCCGCGGCGCGGCGGCCGGCCGGGAGAACTGCCGTACGCGGAGGACGCGGGGGTGGCGGAGGTGCGCGGAGGGAACGGGGGATCATCGGCCGGGAAGCACGGCGGAAGGATGAAGCCCGCTCCGGGCCTTTCTCTGCGTCTCTGCGGCTCTGTGTGAGGATTTTCTGTGGATGAACGGAAAGGCCCCGCTCGCGCGATGCGAGCGGGGGCCTTTTGCCGTCACGGTCGTGCGCGGCTGATTACAGGCCGCTCCACGGAGTCAGGAACACCACCATGAGGATGGGAACGAGCGGGATGCACACGATCCCGATCAGCCACAGGGCGATCTCCCAGTTGTCGTAATCCTCCGCGGGCCGCTCGGTGGTCGTGGCGGGGGTCCGCTGGACGTTCAGGTCTGCCATCGTCTGCTCAGCCGTCAGCGCCCGGCGCGGCGGGCTCGTTCCTGGTTCTGCCATGGGCACGCACCGCGCCCGGGGCCCCAACCTATCACTCCCGCCCCGCCCTGTCCAGCGGGCGCGGTCAGCGCTGCGCGGCGGGGGCGATTCCGCGGCAGAAGGTGGCGGCGAAGCGGTCCGCGGTGGGCGCCAGCGGGCGCGACCGGTCGCTCAGCAGCCACTCCAGCTCAATCTCCTCCAGCGCGCCGATCAGCATCCCGCGCACGAGCGGGATCTCGGCGTCGGCGCGCACCTCGCCGCCCTCCACGCCGCCGGCCAGCAGCCGGTCGATGGCCTGCGCGTACAGCCGCAGCACGGGACGCACCGCGCCGCCGTAGAACTTGGACGACTGGCGCGACTCCAGCAGCAGCACGATGGCCAGCGGCGGATCGGCCTCGATGCTTTCGAACTGCATGCGGACAAAGCGCGCCAGCCGCTCCTGAAACGCCATCCCCACCTCCATCACCTGGCTCACGGAGCCGACGAACTCGTTGACCTTTTCGCGAAACGCGGTCAGCAGCAGGTCGTCCTTGCCGTCGAAGTACAGGTAGATGGTGCCCTCGGCCACGCCCGCGCCCGCGGCGATGTCGCGGATGCGGGCCGCGAAGAAGCCGTTTTCGGCAAACACGCGCACCGCGGAATCCAGGATCGCGCGGCGCCGCGCTTCGCGGGGTTCGGTGAGTGGGCGCTCATTCATGCGCCCAACATAGTGCGAACGTGCGAGAGTGCGAAAGTGAGGGCCGGAACGGATTGCCTTTTCAGGCGGCGGCGTGGGGAGAACGGATGATCGTCACATTCCGGATGGTTTGGCGCGGCGGAAGGCAGCCCTCTCCCCCCGGCCCCCTCTCCCGCAAGCGGGAGAGGGGGAGACCTCAGCGCGGCGGCAGGCTTCGGCGCGTATCCGCGGCTTTCGCCCGGCGGTTGAAACCGCGCCTCGAAAGACACGAAGTCCGCCTTCGCGTAATACCATTCACTTTGAACTCCCGGAGTGTTATCGTGAAATACAGATCTCAGCCCGGGAGAGCGGAATGGCGCGTACGAAGCAGCTTCGGCAGGAAGAGAACCGGCTGGCTGA